>NZ_JBPQTV010000405.1:0-5088 GCF_051386515.1 Streptomyces sp. URMC 123
CGCCGGGCCCGCAGCCGATGGCGTACCCGGCCGCGCAGCCGCCCACCCAGCCGCCCGGCGGCGGCCCGGGCCATGGCCACGCCTACGGCTATCCGCACGCCGCGCCGCCCGGCGCGTACACCACGACCCCCGGCTACGTCCTCGCCCCGCACCCGCCGGCCCCGCCCCGCCGGCGGACCGGGCCCCTGCTCGCCGCGGGCGCCCTCGTGATGGCCGTCGCGGGCGGCGCGGTGACCTTCGCCGTGCTCCAGTCCGGCGGCGGTGACGACGACCCGCGCGCGGGCACCCGTACGGACGGCCGCCCCGCCGGCACGGACGGCCGGCAGACGCCCGGTACGTCGGCGTCTTCTCCGGGTTCTCCCGGCCCCTCCGACTCCGGCGCCGCGAGCCCCACCGGCATTCCCGCCGAGTACCTCGGCACGTGGGAGGTCCGCTTCGGCGCGGGCGGCACGGACATCCGCCGGTTCACCCTGCGCCAGGGCGCGGTCGGCGAGACGGTGTTCACGATGGTCGCCGAGGGCACGTCGTACCGCTGCGAGTTCAGCGCGCCGCTGTCCTCCGTCGGCCCGCCCGTCGTGCTGGGCCCCTCCACGGTGACGGAAGGGGCCGCCGGCACGTGCCGTCCCGGCCCGACGACCACGCTGCAGCCGACCGGTGACGGCCGGCTGACCAGGGTGTTCTCGGACAGCAGCAAGACGCTGACCTACTCCAGGGTGAGCTGAACGCGGGGCCGCTCCGCGGCGGCGTCCGGAACGTCCGTCGCTTCCGCCGGTTCCGCCGGTTCGGGTTTCACCTCCGCGCTGCGGTCCGGCCGCTCCCGTACGAGCGCCGCGAACAGCGCCCACGGCTCGACGAACGGCGTCCGTTCCGTCGGTTTCGAGTACCACCGCAGCGGCCAGGTGTTCCCGGTCAGCGCGGGGATGCCGACGTACGCGGCCGAGCGGGCGCCGCCGAACCGGTGCACGCCGTGCGGCCAGCGGCGGGTGGCCGCGCCGCCGGGAGGCAGCAGGAAGTACATCCACCGGAAGCCGATCGCTTCGCAGACGACCGGGCCGGCGGCCCCGCCGGTCTCCTCCAGCAACGCGGCGACGGCCTCTTCGCCGCGTACGCCGTGAATACGTACGGCGTCGAAGTGAACACCCGTGCGGTGGAGGGTATGACCGTCGGCGGGCACCCAACCCGGCCGGTACGGGGGAGTTTCTTGGTTCATGGCCACGAGGTTCGCGGCCCCGGTCTAGCCTGCTCAGTAATGAGTTGTGTACGTACAGTTGCGTACCGGAGGTACTTGTCAAGTGGCCAACAGCGACCCCGCCTCAGCGACACTGCGGTACTTCGGGAGCCAGTTGCGGCTGTTGAGAACGCGGGCCGGGATGAGCCGCGAGCAACTCGCGGAAGCGGTGGGCTACTCCGTCGAGATGATCAAGTCGGTCGAATGCGGGCGGCGGGTGCCGCCGAGGGCTCTGATCGACGCGGCGGACCACGTCCTGGAGGCGGGCGGCCTGCTCAAGGTCGGGGCGGACCACATCGTCCGTGAGAAGTTTCCCAACTGGTTCCAGGAGTATGCCCTCTACGAAGCGCAGGCAGTAACGCTCTACATGTACGAGAACCATGTCGTACCTGGGCTCGTACAGACCGAGGACTACGCCAGGGCGGTCTTCCGCAGCACCTGCCCACCTCTGGACGATGACGAGATCGAGGAGCGAGTGGCGGCTCGCATGGAGCGACAAGGCCTGCTGACTCGCAAGCCCCCGGCCGTACTCAGCGTCATTATCGAGGAAGTGATTCTCCAGCGCTGGATCGGCGGCCCAGCGGTCATGAAGGGTCAGATCGAGCGGCTCCTCGCGTGTGCGTCCATGCGCAACCTCGAACTTCAGGTCATGCCCACGAAAAGGGAGGCGCACGTAGGGCTGGCAGGCCCCATGTACCTGCTGGAGACTGACGACCAGCAGCGACTCGCCTACATCTCCGGTCAGCGCGGCAGCTTGCTGTTCTCCGACCCCCGAGAGGTCAGCCTGCTGAACCAGCGCTATGGAATCCTGCGCACCCAGGCGCTCACTCCCGACGACTCCACGAGCCTCATGGAGCGACTCCTAGGAGAGCTATGAACACCGACGCGCTGACATGGTTCAAATCGAGCTACAGCAGTGGGGACGGCGACGCATGCGTAGAGGTGGCGACCGCCACCCACGCCGTGCACATACGGGACTCGAAGGACAGAAACGGCCCCGTACTGCGGTTCACGCCCGACGCGTGGGCGGACTTCGTCCGCTACGTGACCTCGGGCGGCTGACCGGCGGCCCCTCACGGCCGCCTATGCTCTCCCGAAGCCAACGGGAGAGGGAGCGATCGGCGGCATGGAGAGGCTCACGGCCGAGGACCCGCGACGGATCGGCGCGTACCGCCTGCTGGGCAGGCTCGGCGCCGGCGGCATGGGCCGCGTCTACCTGGCGCGCTCGGAACGCGGCCGTACCGTCGCGGTCAAGCTCGTACGGCCGGAACTGGCCGAGCGGGACGAGTTTCGCGACCGCTTCCGTCAGGAGGTCGCCGCCGCGCGCCGGGTCGGCGGTGAGTGGACCGCGCCCGTGCTGGACGCGGACACGGAGGCGGCCGCGCCCTGGGTGGCGACCGGTTATGTCGCCGGGCCGTCGCTGGAGATCGTGGTGGGCCAGGACCACGGCCCGCTGCCGGAACGTTCCGTCTGCATTCTGGCCAACCGCCTGGCGCGGGCGCTGGAGGCCATTCACGGCGCGGGGATCATCCACCGCGACCTGAAGCCCGCGAACGTGCTGCTGGCCCTGGACGGGCCGCGGGTGATCGACTTCGGGATCGCCCGCGCGCTGGACACGGCGACCGGCAGCGGCATCACGCAGTCCGGCGTGATCATCGGCAGCCCGAGTTTCATGTCCCCCGAGCAGGTGCGGGGCAACCGGCTGACGCCGGCGAGCGACATCTTCGCGATGGGCGCGGTGCTGGTGTACGCGGCGACGGGCCGGCTGCCGTTCAACGGGCCCGACGGCGACAGCGGCGCGCACACGATGATGTTCCGCATCGCGCACGAGGAGCCGGAGCTGGGCCGGCTGGCCGGCGCGCTGCGCGAGCTGGTGGCCTCCTGCCTGGCCAAGGCGCCCGAGGAGCGGCCGTCCGTGGCCGACGTACTGGCGCGTACGGCGGAGCTGGAGGCGGCGTACCCGGAGCCGGACGCGCCGTGGCTGCCGGCCGGGCTCCTGGACCGGCTCGGGCGCCACGCGGTCGAGCTCCTGGAGGTCGAGTCGGAGGCGGAGGCGGCGCCCGCCCCAGGGGGCTTCGGGCCGCCGCCGACGGGGGCGTACGGGCCGGTGGGCGGCGCCGCCGGAACGGGAGGCTCCGCGACGCTGGGGCTGGGTCCGTACGGGGGCACGCCCGTGCCGGTGGCTCCGCCCGGGGTTGCGCAGGGGCCCGGGGCCGTTCCGGCGCCGACGCCGACGCCGGCGGGGGCGCCGGCCCCGTACGGCGGCGGGGAGAGCACGACGCAGCAGCGGCCCCGTAGGCGCGCCTTCGCACCGGCGGTGGTCGCGGCGGCCGTCGCGGGCACGCTGCTGCTGGGCGCGGGGGTGGCGTGGTCCGTACTGCGCGACGGCGACGACAAGGGCGGCACGCCCGCGGCGCAGGGCGCGAGCCCGGGGGCGTCCGGGGCACCCGGGGGCGGCGCGGCCGAGGAGCAGGGCGGGGGCGCGGCGGCGGACGCGGAGGCGGGCACGGTGCCGCCCGCGTTCGTCGGCACGTGGGTGAGCACGCAGCGGCGCGTCGTGCTGTCGAAGGGCAAGGTCGGGGACACGGTCGCGGCCCACATGAGCGTGGGCGACACGTATCTGTGTCAGGGCACGGGCAAGCTGCTGTCCGCCGACGCGGCGACGGTGACGTTCCATGCCACCTGGTCCAAGAGCACGCCCGCGGGCAAGTGCAAGGACCCCGGCGAGACGGTTCTGCGGCTGAACCCCGACGGGTCGATCACCTGGACGCCGAAGGACGGCCGCAGCGTGATCGTGCGGAAGGCCGCGGCGACGACGCAGGTGCCGAGTGCGCTGCTCGGCACGTGGCAGCGGAAGCTCGACAGCGGCTTCACGCAGAAGGTGACCATCAAGCAGGGCGCGCCGGGCGGCGTCGTCATGACGCTGGTCGCCGACGACGGCAAGGGCAAGCACTGCGAGGCGACGGCGGAGTTCTTCTCGTCGAGCGGCAACGCGATGACGGTCGGGCCGACGGTGGTGACCGTTTCCCGGCCGGCGGGGAAGTGTGATGCGGGTGGGGGGTCGACGTTCTCGTTGAGCGGCAAGGAGCTCAGGCGGGAGTTCTTCGGTGGGGGCGCGGATGCGCGTGCGTATGCGAAGGTCGGTTGACGTCGCGTTGTCCGCGACGTGACGGTCGCTGCGTTTCCCGGCCCTTGGCCGGGGTCTTTCCCGCCCCTTCGGGGCGGGGTTGGGGGTTGCGGTCGTGCGCTCTGTTCGTGGGTGGGTCGGTGCCGCACCGGGGTACGGGGTGCCCTCCCGGCGGGCTTGCGCGACGACCACGGTCACGTTGCCTGTGACGTGACCGTCACAAGCCTTTTCCCGCGCCTTCGGCGCGGGGGTGGTTGATTGCGGTCGTGCGCTCTGTCCGTGGGTGGGTCGGTGCCGCGCCGGGGTACCTCCTCGGCGGCGCACGTGCACCTTTGTTCTTCGGCTCTCCCTGAGGAGATGTGCGCCGCGCTGCGGGGGCACCCCGCCACGTCCCCTCGGCTCTCGTCAGCGGCGCGCCCGCGGTGGGGGGTGGACAACCATCGCCGGTTGCGGCCGTCCCTCGGCTTCCCGCCGGTTTTCTTTTCTCCGGCGAAGCCGGGGCTGTCTGCGAAAACAGGAGATCGCGGATCACGGGCCAGCCAGGCACGCAGAGCGCGTAGAACCCCCCACCCGCTTTGTGCGCCCCCGCAACCGGAGGGGACGTAGCGGGGTGCCCCCGCAGCGCGGCGCACGAGACGGCGGGAAAGCCGAAGAAGCCACGTGCACGTGCGCCGCCGAGGAGGTACCCCGGTGCGGCACCGACACCACCCAGCAACCGGGCGCGCAAACACCA
>NZ_JBPQTV010000406.1:0-5060 GCF_051386515.1 Streptomyces sp. URMC 123
TCCCCGAAACCTATGCGTCCGGAGGCGGCGGGGGAGCCGAGTGAAGCGGCGGAATCGGGCGAGGCCGGTGAATCGGGCGAGGCGGGGGGAGCCGCATGACGGGCAGCGCCGAACCGGACAGGTCACTCCGGGCGCGGGTCGTCGCCCTCGTCCGGCGGCGGATGCGGCCGCTCCCGCGCCGAGGCCACGTCCATGCCGTAGT
Organism: Streptomyces sp. URMC 123; assembly: GCF_051386515.1. Lineage (NCBI taxonomy): Bacteria > Bacillati > Actinomycetota > Actinomycetes > Kitasatosporales > Streptomycetaceae > Streptomyces > Streptomyces sp. URMC 123. The sequence goes on from NZ_JBPQTV010000406.1 coordinate 203, forward strand.
GGTGGTAGAGCCGCAGCTCCTGCTCGGGCGAGAGATGACGGCCCACCCCGAGATCCGGCGCGCCCTTGATCACTTCCCGGGAGTAGGGGACCCGCAGGCCCTCGCCGACGACCTCGCTCGGCTCCAGCGGCACGAACGCGTCCCGGCTGAACAGCCCCGTGCGCACCGCGGCCCACTCCGGCTGCCCCGTGGCGTCGTCCAGATAGACCTCGTCGACCGTGCCGATTTTCGTCCCGTCCCGGTCGAATGCCTTGCGGCCGATCAGGCCGCGCGGATCGATATCCGACTGCACCGTCCCTCCTACAGCTCGGAATTCCACCCTGACAACAACGAAAGTCCAGATTTGTCACCTTGGCCACTCGAGGACACGCGAACGACCTGCGCTGGTACGCTGGCAATTGGCTGTAGACCCCATGCGGGAGAGTCCTCCGTCCAGCGAGTCGGAGGCGCCGAAGGAGCAAATCCTCCCCGGAATCTCTCAGGCACCCGTACCGCAAGGGAGAGGTCACTCTGGAAAGCAGGGCGGGCGTCGGAATGGGCTGTGCCGAACCCCTCCTCACCGACGGTGAAAGCCGGGACGCCCCACGGCGGACCGGTGAAGCTCTCAGGTTGAGATGACAGAGGGGGAGGCCGTCCGGGCACCCGCCACGGTGCCCTCGTAGGTCGCGCAGACCAGGAGGCCCCCCGATGAACACCCATCGCATCCCCCTCACCGAGCTCGAGCGGGGCATCCCCTTCGAGCAGCGTCACATAGGGCCCGACGGCGAGGCGCAGGCCAAGATGCTCGCCCAGGTCGGCTTCGGCTCGCTGGACGAGCTCACCGCCGCCGCCGTCCCCGAGGTGATCCGCAGCGCGGAGGCGCTCCGGCTCCCCGACGCCCGCACCGAGGCCGAGGTGCTCGCCGAGCTCAGGACGCTCGCCGAGCGCAACGACGTACTGCACTCCATGATCGGCCTGGGGTACTACGGCACGTTCACGCCGCCGGTGATCCTGCGCAACGTCCTGGAGAACCCCGCCTGGTACACCGCCTACACCCCGTACCAGCCGGAGATCTCCCAGGGCCGGCTGGAGGCGCTGCTCAACTTCCAGACCGTGGTCGCCGAGCTCACCGGCCTGCCCACCTCCGGCGCCTCGCTCCTCGACGAGGGCACCGCGGCCGCCGAGGCCATGGCCCTCTCCCGCCGGGTCGGCAAGGTCAAGGACGGGGTCTTCCTCGTCGACGCCGACGCCCTGCCGCAGACCGTCGCCGTGCTGCGCACCCGCGCGGAGCCGACGGGCGTCGAGATCGTCGTCGCCGACCTCACGGACGGCATCCCGGCCGAGGTCGCCGAGCGCGGTGTCTTCGGCGTGCTGCTCCAGTACCCGGGCGCCTCCGGCCGGGTCCGCGACCCGCGCCCGGTGATCGAGCAGGCGCACGGGCTCGGCGCGGTCGTCACCGTCGCCGCGGACCTGCTCGCCCTCACCCTGCTGACCTCGCCCGGCGAGCTCGGCGCGGACATCGCCGTCGGCACCAGCCAGCGCTTCGGCGTGCCCATGGGCTTCGGCGGCCCGCACGCCGGCTTCATGGCCGTGCGCGAGACGTTCGCCCGCAGCCTCCCCGGCCGGCTCGTCGGCGTCTCCGTCGACGCGGACGGCGACAAGGCGTACCGCCTCGCCCTCCAGACCCGTGAGCAGCACATCCGCCGGGAGAAGGCCACCAGCAACATCTGCACCGCGCAGGTGCTGCTCGCCGTGATGGCGGGGATGTACGCCGTCTACCACGGCCCCGAGGGCCTCGCCGCGATCGCCCGCCGCACCCACCGCTACGCCGCGGTCCTGGCGGAGGGCCTGCGCGCCGGCGGCGTCGAGGTCGTGCACGACAGCTACTTCGACACGCTGACCGTACGGACCCCCGGCCGGGCCGCCGAGGTGGTCGCCGCCGCCCGCGAGGGCGGGGTCAACCTCCGCGCGGTCGACGCCGATCACGTCGGCGTGGCCTGCGACGAGACCACCGGCCGCGCCCAGCTCGTCGCCGTCTGGCGGGCCTTCGGGGTCGAGGGCGACGTCGAGGCGCTCGACGCCACTGCCGGGGACGCCCTCCCCGAGGCGCTGCTGCGCACCGACGAGTACCTCACCCACCCGGTCTTCCGGCAGCACCGCTCGGAGACGGCGATGTTGCGCTATCTGCGCCGGCTCGCCGACCGCGACTACGCCCTCGACCGCGGCATGATCCCGCTCGGCTCCTGCACCATGAAGCTGAACGCGACCACCGAGATGGAGCCCATCACCTGGCCGGAGTTCGGCGCGCTGCACCCCTTCGCGCCGGCCGAGCAGGCCGAGGGCTATCTGACCCTCATCCGCGAGCTGGAGGAGCGGCTCGCCGAGGTCACCGGCTACGACAAGGTGTCCCTGCAGCCCAACGCCGGCTCCCAGGGCGAGCTGGCGGGTCTGCTGGCGGTGCGGGCGTACCACCGCGCCAACGGCGACGAGGGGCGCACCGTCTGTCTGATCCCGTCGTCCGCGCACGGCACCAACGCCGCCAGCGCGGTGATGGCCGGCATGCGGGTCGTCGTGGTGAAGACCGGTGAGGACGGCGACGTCGACGTCGCGGACCTGCGGGCCAAGATCGAGCAGCACCGTGACGAACTGGCCGTGCTCATGGTCACCTACCCCTCCACGCACGGGGTGTTCGAGGAGCACATCACCGACATCTGCGCGGCCGTGCACGACGCGGGCGGCCAGGTCTACGTCGACGGCGCCAACCTCAACGCGCTGCTGGGGCTCGCCAAGCCGGGCCACTTCGGGGGCGACGTCTCGCACCTCAATCTGCACAAGACCTTCTGCATCCCGCACGGCGGCGGCGGTCCCGGCGTGGGCCCGGTGGCCGTGCGCGCGCACCTGGCGCCGTACCTGCCGAACCACCCGCTCCAGCCGGCCGCCGGTCCGGAGACGGGGGTGGGTCCGATCTCCGCCGCCCCCTGGGGCTCGGCGGGCATCCTCCCGATCTCCTGGGCGTATGTGCGGCTGATGGGCGCGGAGGGGCTGCGGCGGGCCACCCAGGTGGCCGTGCTGAGCGCCAACTACGTGGCCAAGCGGCTGGAGCCGCACTTCCCGGTGCTCTACACCGGGCCGAACGGCCTGGTGGCCCACGAGTGCATCATCGATCTGCGGCCGCTGACCAAGGCGACCGGCGTCACGGTCGACGATGTCGCCAAGCGGCTGATCGACTACGGCTTCCACGCCCCGACGATGTCGTTCCCGGTGGCCGGCACGCTGATGATCGAGCCCACCGAGAGCGAGGACCTCGCCGAGCTGGATCGTTTCTGCGATGCGATGATCGCGATCCGCGGCGAGATCGACCAGGTCGGCGCGGGGGAGTGGCCCGCCGACGACAACCCGCTGCGCGGGGCGCCGCACACCGCGGCCGCGCTGGGCGGCGCGTGGGACCACCCGTACAGCCGGGACACGGCCGTCTTCCCGGGCGGGGTGTCGGCGGCGGACAAGTACTGGCCGCCGGTGCGCCGGATCGACGGCGCGTACGGTGACCGCAACCTCGTCTGCTCGTGCCCGCCGCTGGACGAGTACGAGGGCTGAGCGAGGGCCGGTCCGCGGGCCTTCGGGCCCGGGGGCCGGCGGCTTGTGTCACGGATGAGGGGCCGGTTCGGCGGTGACGCCGGGCCGGCCCCTTGCGTGTCGGTGGTGCTGTGGTGTCGGTGTATCGGTGGTGCTGGTGTGGCCGCCGGGCTCACGCGCGGATTCAGGCGGCGGTGACGATGTGCTCCGTGCCCAGCGGCCGGTGCGGGGCGATGATCTGCCCGTCCGGCAGCAGCTCACCGGTGTCCTCGAAGAACAGGACGCCGTTGCACAGCAGACTCCAGCCCTGCTCCGGGTAGTGGGCCACGAGGTGGGCCGCTTCCCGGTCGGCGGAGTCGGCGGACGGGCATGGTGGCTGATGCTGGCACATGGATGTGTTCTCTCGCTGCGAGGTGGTGACTGTCCTGCGGCTCGTTGCGGTTGTCATGGCCGCCCCCCGTATCAACTCGGTCGGTCCCAGTGTCGCCCCGCGGACGAGATTCCGCAGGGATTTCGCGGCAAGCTGCCCTCACCAACAGATGACGCATCACCCGGGCGGACGGTTCAGCGCACCGAGGGTGTCCCTTCGGATGGTTCTCGATGGCCGGAACGGGCTAGTCCGCGCGAGTGGGCCTCGGGTGGGGCGTTCGGCGAGCACCGGCCGGGAACGGCCGAGTGCCCCGCGTCCCATGGTCGCAGGGCACACTCGGGCCGGTCTCGCGAGGGCCTGGGCCGGCGGCGTCCCCCCGGTTCGCGACTGTTCTCAGGCCGGTGAGCGCAGCAGGGGCGCGGGGCTCAGCCGCAGGGTGAGCACCGACAGCAGATCGGCGACCCGGTGCGGCCGGTGGGCCGCGATCCCCGGCGGCGCGGGCGCCAGCGGCACCAGGAGGTCGGCCGGGTCCGGCCGCCCCTCGGCCGGGTCCTCGCCGATGTCGCCGTGCAGCCACAGCGTCATCATGTAGAGCTCGGGGATGGACAGCAGCCGCGGCTGGCACGGGGTGGGCAGCGCCTCCGCCTGGATCAGGGCGCGCTCGGTGGAGGCGAGGTACGGGCCCTCGCAGAAGTGCGAGAACGCCCAGCCGTCCGGGGTGAGCCTCGACTCGGCGGCCCCCACCGTGCGTCCCCCGGCACGGATGAGGAAGCGCCAGCCGGTGAGCCGGGTCTGTGGCGGCCCCTCCTCGGCGGTGACGCGGTCGAGCACATGGATGGCGAGCGGCCGCTCGGGGCTCAGCGGGCCGGGCACGGAGCGCAAGGAGGGCGTGCGCGCCTCGCGCAGGGCGGTCGGGGAACCGAGGGCCGCGAGCAC
>NZ_JBPQTV010000407.1:0-5027 GCF_051386515.1 Streptomyces sp. URMC 123
CCCCCGTACCGGACCCACCGGCCACGGTGACGGTCACCGCCCCGCCGGACCCCTCGCCGACCTGTTCCTGCACCCCGCCGTCCAAGTAGGCGGCCCGGGCCTGGGGCGCGCGCCCCGGGCAACCTGCCAAACCCCCTGTGCCCCCGCGCCGCCGTCATTAGTGTTACGAACGTGACGCAGCCTTCGTACCTCCGCTACCCGCACCCGCACGGCGAGTTGCTCACCTTCACCGCCGAGGACGACGTCTGGGCGGCGCCGCTCGACGGGGGCCGCGCCTGGCGGGTGAGCGCCGACAACACGCCCGTCTCGCACCCCCGGTTCTCCCCGGACGGCACGCACATCGCCTGGACCTCGACCCGCGACGGCGTCCCCGAGGCGCACCTCGCGCCCGTGGACGGCGGCCCCGCCAAGCGCCTGACGCACTGGGGCAGTTGGCAGACGTCCGTGCGGGGCTGGACGCCGGACGGCCGGGTGCTGGCGGTCAGCCCGTACGGGCAGCCGTCCACGCGGCGGATGTGGGCCCGCGCCGTGCCGCTGGACGGCGGCCCGGCCGCCACCCTGCCGTACGGGCCGGTGGGGAACGTCGCGTACGGGCCCGGCGGCGCCGTCCTGCTCCAGTCCGCCGGCATGGGCCGCGAGGCCGCCGCGTGGAAGCGCTACCGCGGCGGCACGGCGGGCAAGCTGTGGCTCGACCCCGATGGCCGGGGCGCGTTCCACCGCGTCCACGCCGGCCTGGACGGCAACCTGGAGTACCCCCTGTGGGTCGGCTCCCGGATCGCGTTCCTCTCCGACCACGAGGGCGTCGGCGCGCTCTACTCCTCCCTGCCCGACGGCACCGACCTGCGCCGCCACACGCCCCTGGACCTCGGCGCGGACGGCGGCGGCCCCGGCTTCTACGCCCGCCAGGCGGCCACCGACGGCGCCCGCGTCACCTATGTCGCCGCCGGTGAGATCTGGCTGCTGGACGACCTGGAGGGCGCCGCTCCGCGCCGGCTCGACATACGCCTCGGCGGTCAGCGCACCGACCTCCAGCCGCACCCCGTCGCCGCCGCCCGGGACCTGGAGGACGCGGCGCCCGACCACACCGGCCGGGGCAGCGCCGTGGAGGCCCGCGGCGCGATCCACTGGGTCACCCACCGGGACGGCCCGGCCAGGGCGCTGGCGGCCCGCCCGGGGGTACGGGCGCGGCTGCCCCGGGTGTTCCGGCTGGCCGGCGCCGAGCACGTCGTGTGGGTCACGGACGCCGAGGGCGACGACGCCCTGGAGATCGCGCCGGCCACCGGGGGCGAACCGCGCAGGATCGCCGCCGGCCGGCTCGGCCGGGTGCACTGCCTGGCCGTCGCGCCCGACGGCTCCCGGATCGCCGTCGCCTCCCACGACGGCCGGGTCCTGCTGGTCGAACGCGAGTCCGGCGAGGTGCGGGAGGTGGCGCGCAGCGAGTACGGGGACGCCACCGACCTCGTCTTCTCGCCCGACTCCGGCTGGCTCGCCTGGTCCCACCCCGGTCCCGGCCCGCTGCGCCAGCTGAAGCTCGCCGGGCTCGCCGACCTCGTCGTCACCGACGCCACCCCGCTGCGGTTCCGGGACTTCTCGCCGGCCTTCACCCTCGACGGCAAGCACCTGGCGTTCCTCTCCGAGCGGGCGTTCGACCCGGTGTACGACGCGCACGTCTTCGACCTGTCGTTCCCCAACGCCTGCCGGCCGCACCTGATCACGCTCGCCGCCACCACGCCCTCGCCGTTCGGGCCGCAGCGCCACGGGCGGCCCCTGGGCCGGTCCTCGTCGTCCGCCGAGCCCGACGAGGGCCCGGGCGACGGCCACGGCCACGGCAGCGGCGACGGCAACGGCCACGGCACGGACCAAGGCAACGACCACGGCCACGGCGCAGGCGACCGCTCCGGTGACGCCGACCACACCCCCGCCCCCGCCACCCGCGTCGACGTCGAGGGGCTCGCCGACCGGATCATCCCGTTCCCCGTCGACGCCGCCCGCTACTCCACCCTCGCCGCCGCCGAGAACGGCGTCCTCTGGCTCCGCCACCCGCTGCGCGGCGTTCTCGGCTCCGCCCTGGCCCGGCCGGACGCCGCCGGCCCCACCACCGAGCTGGAGCGCTACGACCTCGCCCAGCTGCGCGTCGAGGAACTCGCCGAGGACGTCGACGACTTCGCCGTCACCGGCGACGGCCGGCGGGTCCTGCTGCGCTCCGGCGGCAAACTGCGCCTCGTGCCCGCCGACAGCAAGCCCTCGGACGACGACGACAGCGACGACAGCGTCAGGATCGACCTCTCGCGCATGCGGCTCACCGTCGACCCGGCCGCCGAGTGGCGGCAGATGTACGACGAGGCCGGCCGGCTGATGCGGGACAACTTCTGGCGCCCCGACCTCGGCGGCGTCGACTGGGCCGGCGTCCTCGACCGCTACCGCCCGGTGCTCGACCGCGTCGCCACCCACGACGACCTCGTCGACCTCCTCTGGGAGGTCCAGGGCGAGCTGGGCACCTCGCATGCCTATGTCATCCCGCCCGGCGGCCACGGCGGCGACCGCCACCGGCAGGGGCTCCTCGGCGCCGACATCTCCCGCGCCGAGGACGGCACCTGGCGCGTCGACCGCGTCCTGCCGTCCGAGACCTCCGACCCCGCGGCCCGCTCCCCGCTCGCCGCGCCCGGGGTCGCCGTGCGCGCCGGTGACGCGATCCTCGCCGTCGACGGCCACCGGGTGGACCCCGTCACCGGGCCCGGCCCGCTGCTGGTGGGCGCCGTCGGCAAGCCCGTCGAACTGACGGTCGCCCCGGCCGGCGGCGGCGCGCCGCGCCATGTCGTGGTCGTGCCCCTCGCCGACGAGGAGCCGCTGCGCTACCACGCCTGGGTCGCCGACCGCCGGGCGTACGTCCACGAGCGCTCCGGCGGCCGGCTCGGCTATCTCCACGTGCCCGACATGGTCGGCTCCGGCTGGGCCCAGCTCCACCGCGACCTGCGGGTGGAGGTGGCCCGGGACGGGCTCGTCGTGGACGTCCGGGAGAACCGCGGCGGCCACACCTCGCAGCTCGTCGTGGAGAAGCTGGCCCGGCGGATCGTGGGCTGGGACGTGCCGCGCGGCGTCCGGCCGCACAGCTACCCCTACGACGCGCCCCGCGGGCCGGTGGTGGCGGTGGCCAACGAGTTCTCCGGCTCCGACGGCGACGTGGTCAACGCGGCGATCAAGGCGCTGGGCATCGGCCCCGTCGTCGGCACCCGCACCTGGGGCGGCGTCATCGGCATCGACAGCCGCTACGCGCTGGTGGACGGCACGAGCGTGACCCAGCCGAAGTACGCGTTCTGGCTGGAGGGGTACGAGTGGGGGGTGGAGAACTACGGGGTCGACCCGGACGTGGAGGTCGTGTGCACGCCCCAGGACTGGGCGGCGGGCCGGGACCCCCAGCTGGACGAGGCGGTCCGGATCGCGCTCGCCGCGCTGGAGGAGAGGCCGGCGAAGACGCCGCCCGCCCTCCCCTGAGCGCGAGGGCCGCGGGATACGATGCCGACCAGGCCGATCATCACGACCGATCGACCGTGACCGATCACCCAGACCGAAGAGGGAGACGCCATGGCGGGAGAACCCCGGGCCGACTGCCTGTTCTGCAAGATCGTCGCGGGGGAGGTCCCGGCGGACGTCGTCCGGGAGACCGGGACGACCGTCGCCTTCCGCGACATCAACCCCCAGGCGCCGACCCACGTCCTCGTCATCCCCAAGGCGCACTACCCGGACGCCGCCTCGCTCGCCGCCGCCGAGCCCACGCTCGCGGCCGACGTGCTGCGGGAGGCCGGCGAGGTCGCCGCCGAGGACAAGGTCGACGACACCGGCTACCGCGTGGTGTTCAACACCGGTACGGGCGCGGGCCAGACCGTCTTCCACGCGCACGCCCACGTCCTGGGCGGCCGCGGCCTCAACTGGCCGCCCGGCTAGGCCGACCGTGTCCGCACGCGAGTTCGTCGTCCTCGGCACCGCCAGCCAGGTGCCCACGCGGCACCGCAACCACAACGGCTATCTGCTGCGCTGGGACGGCGAGGGCATCCTCTTCGACCCCGGAGAGGGCACCCAGCGGCAGATGCTGCTCGCGGGCGTGGCCGCCCACGACCTGACCCGCATCTGTGTCACCCACTTCCACGGCGACCACTCGCTGGGTCTCGCCGGGGTGATCCAGCGGATCAACCTGGACCGGGTCCCGCACCCGATCGCCGCGCACTACCCCGCGAGCGGCCGGCACTTCTTCGAGCGGCTGCGTTACGCGACGGCGTACCGCGAGACCGTGGCGCTGCGCGAGGAGCCGGTGTCCGGTGACGGCGGGCTGATCGCCGACACCCCGGCGTTCACCCTTGAAGCCCGCCGCCTCTCGCACCCCGTCGAGTCGTACGGCTATCGGCTGGTCGAGCCGGACGGGCACCGGATGCTGCCGGAGCGGCTGGCGGCGTACGGCGTCCGCGGCCCGGCGGTCGGCCGGCTGCAGCGCGAGGGCGCGCTCGCCACCGAGGAGCACGGCACGGTCACCCTCGACCAGGTGAGCGAGGCCCGGCCCGGCCAGCGGTTCGCGTTCATCATGGACACCCGGCTGTGCGAGGGCGTGGAGGCGCTGGCCGAGGGGTGCGATCTGCTCGTCATCGAGTCGACGTTCCTCGACGAGGACGTCCGGCTGGCCGAGGACCACGGGCACCTGACGGCGGGCCAGGCGGCCCGGGTGGCCGCGGCGGCGGGCGTCCGCCACCTCGTACTGACGCACTTCTCGCAGCGCTACGGCGACCCGGACGTCTTCGCGCGCCAGGCCCGCGCGGCGGGCTTCGAGGGCGAACTGACCGTCGCCCACGACCTGCTGCGGGTGCCGGTGCCGAAGCGGCTGCCCTGAGTCCGTCGCCCTTCCGGCGCGGGGCGCGGGGCGCGGGCGGCGGTGCGCGGCGCCTCGAAATGGCGTGGGGCGGCTCAGAATGGCGTGGGGCGGGTCGAAACGGTGCGCGGCACGCCGGGACGGCGCGGGGCGCCTCGTGCGCACCGCCGCC
>NZ_JBPQTV010000408.1:0-5004 GCF_051386515.1 Streptomyces sp. URMC 123
TGGGCGCCGAGTTCGCCCTCGTCTCGGTGCGCCGCAGCCAGATCGAGCCGCTGGCGGCCGGGGGCCGGCCCGCGCCGTACCGCGGGGCGCTACCCCGTGCCGTAGTGGTCGACGAGCGCCCGCAGCGCCCGCGCGTCCTCCACCGCGCGCGCCTTGGCGACCCCCGGCTGGATGCCCATGGCGGCCAGCGAGGTGCCGTCGGCGAGGTCGAGGTGGACCCAGGGGTCGCCGGGCCGCAGGTTGACCCGCAGCACCTCCGCCCACTCCAGGCGGCGCTTGGTGGTCAGGTTCACCACCGTGACGCCCTCGGGGTCGGCGACGACCTTCGGCCGGCTCAGCAGCGCGAGCACGCCGAAGATCAGCAGTCCGCTGCCGATGAAGGTGAGCCGGTCGCCCGGCCCCCAGCCGGTCTTCCCCGTGCTGGGCAGCAGCAGGGCGATGGCGGTGAAGACCGCCAGCAGCGCCGCTCCGATGCTCAGCAGGACGGCCCGGGTGCGGGTCGGCCGGAAGGTGACCGGCAGCTCGGGCAGGCCGGGCGGTACGGGGCGGTCGGGCTGGGGCGCGGGGGCGGGCACGGCGGGGACTTCCTCGATTTCCTGGTCGTCTTGACGTTGTCCGGCGACGTCCGGCGTCCTTGGGCCTCGTCCGGCGCGGAGGCCGGTGAGTGCCACCGGGGGACTCAGAGCCGGCAGGCGTGGATGCCGGTGGTGAGGATGGCGCGGGCGCCGAGGTCGTAGAGGTCGTCCATGATGCGCTGGGCGTCCCGGGCCGGGACCATCGCGCGGACGGCGACCCAGCCCTCGTTGTGGAGCGGGGAGACCGTGGGCGACTCGAGCCCGGGGGTGAGGGCGACGGCCTTCTCAACGGATTCGACCCGAATGTCGTAGTCCATCATCACATAGCGCCGGGCCACCAGAACGCCCTGCATGCGCCGGAGGAACTGCTGCACCTTGGGGTCGTCGACGCCCGCGCCCGTGCGGCGGATGACGACCGCCTCGGACTCCAGGATCGGCTCGCCGATGATCTCCAGGCCGGCGTTGCGCAGGGTGGTGCCGGTCTCGACGACATCCGCGATGATCTCCGCCACGCCGAGCTGGATGGCGGTCTCCACCGCGCCGTCGAGGTGCACGACGGACGCCTCGACGCCGTTCTCGGCGAGGTGCCGCTCGACCAGACCGGAGAAGGAGGTGGCCACCGTCATGCCGCCGAACTCGCTCACGTCCTTGGCGGTCCCGGGGCGGGTGGCGTAGCGGAAGGTGGAGCCGGCGAAGCCGAGCTGCATGATCTCCTCGGCGCCCGCGCCGGAGTCCAGCAGCAGGTCGCGCCCGGTGATGCCGATGTCCAGCCGGCCGGAGCCGACGTAGACGGCGATGTCGCGGGGCCGCAGGAAGAAGAACTCGACCTCGTTGGCGGAGTCGACCAGGACCAGCTCCCTGCGGTCCTTCCGCTGGCGGTAGCCGGCCTCATGGAGCATCGCCGACGCAGGCTCGGAGAGAGAACCCTTGTTGGGGACGGCGATGCGCAGCATGAGAGCGATTTCCTTCGCGGGTCGGCGCGTCGCGCCGGGGCGGACGCGCAGGGGTGGGTCGGTGCGCGCTGCGCGGAGGCACAGGCGCGCGGGGGGTGCGGAACTCAGGGCGTACGGGAACGGGACACGCGGCGCGGCACGGGGCGCGGCACGCCGCGTGATCGCTCAGAGATGAGCGTAGACGTCGTCGAGGGAGATGCCCCGGGCCACCATCATCACCTGGAGGTGGTAGAGCAGCTGGGAGATCTCCTCGGCGGTGCGGTCGGCGCCCTCGTGCTCGGCGGCCATCCACACCTCCGCCGCTTCCTCGACCACCTTCTTGCCGATCGCGTGCACGCCCTTGTCCACCAGCTCGGCGGTGCGGGAGGTGCTGGGGTCGCCGGTGGCGGCCTTCTGCCGGAGCTCGGTGAAGAGCTCCTCGAATGTCTTGTTGGCCATGGTGGTCCTAGCCTACGGGGTCGGTGCCCCGGCTCAGCGCCAGGGCTCGGCGACCGAGCGCAGCGTGGCGGCCGTGGCGACGGCCGCCGTCACCGCCTCGTGGCCCTTGTCCTCGGTGGAGCCCTCCAGGCCGGCGCGGTCCAGTGCCTGCTCCTCGGTGTCGCAGGTCAGCACGCCGAAGCCGACGGGGACGCCGGTGTCGACGGAGACCTGGACCAGGCCCTGGGTGACGCCCTGGCAGACGTAGTCGAAGTGCGGCGTGCCGCCGCGGATCACCACGCCGAGGGCGACGACCGCGTCGTAGCCGCGGCCCGCGAGGACCTTGGCGACCACCGGCAGCTCGAAGCTGCCGGGCACCCGCAGCAGGGTGGGCTCGTCGATGCCCAGCTCGTGGAGGGCGCGCAGGGCACCGTCCACCAGACCGTCCATCACCTTCTCGTGCCACTGGGCGGCGACGACGGCCACCCGCAGGTCGCGGCAGTTCTTCACGGTCAGTTCGGGGGCGCCCTTACCGCTCACGTCTCTCCTCGTGCTGGGTCGTACAGGTGGGTGTGTGCAGGTCGTACGGGGTCGTGCCGGGGTTCGTCCGGGGGTGGCGCGCGGTCACTGCGTGCCGCAGGCGGACACCGGGGCGGCGTCCAGCCAGGGCAGGTCGTGGCCCATGCGGTCCCGCTTGGTCCGCAGATAGCGGAGGTTGTGCTCGCCGGCCTGGATCGGCATCGCCTCCCGGTCGCCGACCCGCAGGCCGTGGCGGACGAGGGCGGCGCTCTTCTCCGGGTTGTTGGTCATCAGCCGGACGCTGCGCACCCCGAGGTCGGTGAGCATGCGGGCGCCGGCGGCGTAGTCGCGGGCGTCGGCGGGCAGCCCGAGTTCCAGGTTGGCGTCGAGCGTGTCGCGGCCGCGCTCCTGGAGCTCGTAGGCGCGCAGCTTGGACAGCAGCCCGATGCCGCGGCCCTCGTGCCCCCGGAGGTAGATGATCACGCCCCGGCCCTCGGCGTCGATCCGCTCCATCGCCGCGTGCAGCTGGGGGCCGCAGTCGCAGCGCAGGGAGTGGAAGACGTCCCCGGTGAGGCACTCGGAGTGGACCCGGGCCAGCACGTCCTCGCCGTCGCCGATCTCGCCCCGGACCAGGGCGATGTGCTCGACGCCGTCGAGGTCGGAGCGGTAGCCGTAGGCGCGGAACTCGCCGAAGGCGGTGGGCAGCCGGGTCTCGGCCTCCCGGCGCACGGCGGGCTCGGCGGTGGGGTGCTCCACGGCAGCAGGCGCGGCGGGAGGCGCTGCGGAGTGCTCGGCCGGGTCCCACGGCCGGTGCTCGCCCGGCCGGTGCTCGCTCGCCTCGGTGGACCGGCGGTAGGCGATCAGGGCCTCGATGGAGATGATCGACAGCCCGTGCCGCCGGGCGAAGGGCACCAGCTCGGGCAGGCGCAGCATGGTGCCGTCCTCGCCGGCGATCTCGACGATCGCGGCGGCCGGGCGCAGCCCCGCCAGCCGGGCCAGGTCGACACCGGCCTCGGTGTGCCCGGGGCGGGTCAGCACGCCGCCGGGGCGGGCGCGGAGCGGGAAGACATGGCCGGGGCGGACGAAGTCGTCGGCCGTGACGGACTCCCCGGCGGCGAGCAGCCGCAGGGTCGTGGACCGGTCCGCGGCGGAGATGCCGGTGGTGACGCCATGGGCGGCCGAGGCGTCCACGGACACGGTGAACGCCGTCCGCATGGACTCCGTGTTCTCCTCGACCATCTGCGGCAGCCGGAGCCGGTCGAGCTCGGCCGGCTCCATGGGGGCGCAGATCAGGCCGCGGCACTCGCTCATCATGAAGGCGACGATCTCGGGCGTCGCCTTCTCGGCGGCGACCACGAGGTCGCCCTCGTTCTCCCGGTTCTCGTCGTCGACCACGACCACCGGCCGTCCGGCGGCGATGTCGCGGACGGCCCGCTCCACGGGGTCCAGCGCGAGGTCGCCGACGGCCGGCTCCCCGGCGCGGTCGAGGTCGTACCAGTCCTGTACGGCGGTCATGACAGCGCTCCTTCCAAGGCGGGCCGCGCGGCGCGGGAGCGCTGCCACCAGTCGTAGGCACCCCACAGCACCAGGGCGAGATAGAACACGTAGACGAGACCGGAGAAGGCCAGTCCGCTGTTGAAGGCGAGCGGCACGCCCACGAGGTCGACGAGCAGCCACGCGAACCAGAACTCCACCAGCCCGCGGGCCTGGGCCACCATCGCGACGAGGGTGCCCACGAAGATGTAGGCGTCCGGCCAGGGGTTCCAGGACAGCTCGGGGAAGGCCGTGAAGAGGCCGCCGACGGCGAGGGTGCCGACCGCGGCGCCGCCGAGCAGCAGGCCGCGCTCGCGCCAGGTGGCGAAGCGGACGGCGATGCCGCCGTCCCGCGCGGTGCGCTCGCCGCCCACCCACTGGCGCCAGCCCCACAGCGCGACCACGATCACCAGCAGCTGCTTGCCGACGCCGCCGCTGAGGTGCGCGGAGGCGTAGGCGCCGATGAGGACGAGGCCGGAGACGAGCTGGACCGGCCAGGTCCATATCGAGCGCCGCCAGCCGAGCGCGAGGGCGGCCAGACCCAGCAGGTTGCCGATCATGTCGGACCGGATGACGCGCTGGTCGAAGAGGGTGAACGCCTCTCCGTTGAGCCAGGTCAGGGCGTTCACTCGACGCTCTCCTCGACGACGGCGGCGACAGCGGCGACGGCACGGGCGTCGGCGCTGTCGGCGGTGACGGTCCCGGCGGTGACGGTCCCCGGGGCGGCGCCGCCGAGGAGGCGCTCGACGTACTTGGCGAGGACGTCGACCTCCAGGTTGACCGGCTCGCCGACCTGCTTGAGGCCCAGCGTGGTCAGCGCGAGCGTGGTGGGGATGAGGCTGATCGTGAAGTGGTCGTCGGCCGCGTCCACGACGGTGAGGCTGACCCCGTCCACGGTGATCGAGCCCTTCTCCACCACATAGCGGGCCAGCCGCGGCGGCAGCGAGACCTTGACGATCTCCCACCGCTCGCCGGGGGTCCGCTCCAGGATCGTGCCGGTGCCGTCG
>NZ_JBPQTV010000409.1:0-5004 GCF_051386515.1 Streptomyces sp. URMC 123
GGCCGGGGCGAGCCGGCCGAGGGGCTCGGGGAGCCGGCCCCCGGCGACGGCCCGGCCTTCTCCGGCCCGCCCGGCTCGGCGGGCTTCCCGGCGCCCCCGCCACGGGCGCCCGTCTCCTTCCCGGCGCCGGCGCTCCCCGCGGACGCGGACGCCGAGGGCGACGGGGAGGGCGTCCCCGGCGGCGAGGCCGGGGGCGAGGGGGACGTCGAAGGCGAGGCCGACGGGTCCGGTTCCTTCGGCTCGTCGGAGCGGGCCACACAGGGGCCGGGGGCGAACGGGGAGGTGATGGTGTCGTCCGCCTGGGCCGGCCGCGGGGTCAGCCCCATGCCGATGAGGACGGCGGTGGGCATCGCGGCCAGCGCCATCGCCTTGCCGGCCGGGATCTGAAGCCTCGTCAGCAGCGACGTACGGGGGGCGGCGTGCCGCGGGCCGGCGCCCTGCCGGACCGCGGGAGGGGCGGCCGGGGAAGCGGTGGCCGCCTCGCGGGCCGGCTCATGGCCCGTTCCGGACGCCGCGCCGGGGGCGGCTCCCGGCCGCTCACCCCGCACGGTGCCGCCCTCCGTTCGCGTTCGCGTCGGCCTCGGTCCCGGCCCCGGTTCCGGGGACGGCGGCGGCCTCCGGCTCCCCGGCCTGCGGTCCTACGGGTTCGGCGTCCGGTGCTACGGAACCCCGCGCGCCGTCCGTTCCCTCGGTCACCGCCCCTTCGGTCACCGCGCCGTCCGGGTCCCCGGCCCGTTCCGTCGGCACCGCGCCGGGCCCCCAGGAGACCGAGAGCGCGCCACCGAGGAGGGCCAGCAGAAAGCCGATGACGAAGCCGCCGAAGTTGGCGACCGGAATGGAGACGAGGGCCAGCACGATCGCGGCCACGCCCGCGAAGACGCGGACGAGGGAGTGGAACCACATCGTCAGCCCGAGGGTCACCAGCAGCACGCCGATGATCAGCGATCCCGCTCCCGCGGTGGTGGCCATCCGGAGGCTGAGCTGACCGATGGTGAGATTGGCATAGGGGAAGTAGGCGATCGGCACCCCGCCGAGCATGGTCAGCAGGCCCGCCCAGAACGGGCGACTGCCGCGCCAGGCGCGGAAGCGAAGCCGCCAGTATCGGATTCGATCACGCAGCCCTGGTGACTCGGTGCTCATGAACAACAGCTCCCTGGACTGGAGTGGTGCGACAGGCACGGCAACGCGAGGGGTTGCCGGAAGGGGGCGGGCGGGGGCGTTCACGCGCGATCCCCGCCCGCCGGTGTGACGGTGCGACGGCCGACGCGGGGTCAGCCCTCGTAGCACTCCTTGGTTCCGGAGAGCAGCCTCAGCTTGAGGTTGTTCAGCGTGAACGTTCCCGCACTGGTCGCCCACGCCTTCTGCTTGACGCCGGTCAGCACGGCGTGGTCCGCCTCCTGGGCGAAGCCGGCCGGGCTGGCGTGGTCGTCCTTGGCGATGCCCGGGCCCTTCTTGCTGGCCCCGGCCGCCACACCGATGTTGATGTCGTCGAAGGTGGCGTCGGCGTCGAGCTCCGCGACGTCGATGTAGAGATTCGTCGCCTCGACCGGCTTCGAGGTGCCCGCGTTGAGCTTGAGCGTGACCGTGCCGATGCCGGGGATGTTCGGTGTGACCACCGACTGGCACATCCCCTTGATCTCGGCCCGCTTGAACGCCGACACCGCGACGGGCACGTTCTGCTTGTCGACCCGGGTGTCATAGGCTCCGTACTGCATGAAGCCCCACCCCTCCAGGTGCTTGGCCTCCACCTTGAACTGCTGGCCGGAGACGCTGAACGACGCCGCCAGCGCACCCTGGGCGATAGCCACCCCGATCGCCGCGGCCGCCGTGACGCTCGGCACCATCACCACGGCGAACCGCTTCCATCTGGTCCCACCACGAGCCAGGGACTCCATGACATTCCTCCTTCTCGGACGTGCATCTCCGGCCCGGGCGGCCCGCGTGTCACGGACCGGCCGGGGCCGGGATGGGAGAAGTGCTCCGTCCTCGGGAAGGAGAGCGCCGTCGTGCGGGGCCTCTTGGGCCCACGACGGAGGGACCCGTCGGCGCCCCGCGAGCGCGACGGGCGGCCGGCACACCGGCGTTCACTCCCGAGCGACAACCACTGGCCGCGCGTCAGCGCAACCGCCGGACAGGCCCTGCCGTCGGCAGGGACCCCCCTGTCCACAGGCCGGTGCACAGGGCATCGGCCACTCGGTGGGGACCCATGGAGCCCGTCGCACCGGCCGGCTGCCGGGCTGCGGGAATGGACCGAGCGTCGCCGATCGTGGTCCATTCCAGGCCGGGGCACAAGAGGTTCATTACTAGCGAGTAACGGAGCAATGACGGAAGCGTGGCGGGTGCATCTCGGCCGGGCACGCTGCGTCGCCGTACCAGAGACGGAAACGGCGGAGGAAAGCGGGATTTCGGCGGACAGGAATCCGCGATTCATTTACTGCGAGTAACAGCGGCCGCGATGGCCAAGATTTGGCAAAGCGCGGCCGCTGTTCCGCATGGGGCCCCTGATGTGTCAACTCAGGGGCCCATGGGGTGATATGGACGGACGGGAGGGTCAGAACAGGACACGCGCGAGCGCGGTGCGCGCCGACACCACCCGCGGGTCCTCGGCCCCGACCACCTCGAAGAGCTCCAGCAGCCGGACGCGGGCGGCCTCCCGGTCGTCCCCGGCCGTGCGCCGGACCGTGTCGACCAGCCGCCCGAAGGCGTCCTCCACATGGCCGCCGACCAGGTCCAGGTCGGCCGCCTCGATCTGCGCGGTCACATCGCCGGGGTTGTCGGCGGCGGCCTTGCGGACCGCCTGCGGGTCCATCCCCTGCACCCGGCGCAGCAGTTGGGCCTGGGCCAGGCCCAGCTTGGCCTCCGGGTTGGCCGGGTCGTCCGCCAGCACGTTCTCGTACGCCCGCACCGCGCCGCCCAGGTCGCCCGAGTCCAGCGCGGCGCGCGCCGCGTCGAGGGCGTGGTCGTACGGGCCGGCCGGCCGCTCGGGGGCCTCGGCCGCGGTCTCGGCGCCCGGCTCCACCGGCGCGCCGACGATGCCGAAGCGCTGCTCGGCGGCGTCGATCAGCTGGTCGAGCACCTGGCGGATCTGGGTCTCGGGGGCCGCCCCCTGGAAGAGCGGCAGCGCCTGCCCGGCGACCACCGCGTACACGGCCGGAATCCCCTGGACCCCGAACTGCTGGGCGAGCATCTGGTTGGCGTCGACGTCGATCTTGGCGAGAACGAAGCGGCCGGCGTATTCCTCGGCGAGCTTCTCCAGCAGGGGGCCGAGCTGCTTGCACGGCCCGCACCACTCGGCCCAGAAGTCGATGACGACGGGCACCTCGGTGGAGCGCTGGAGGATCTCCCGCTCGAACCCCGCCTCGTCGACGTCGATCACCAGACGAGGGGCGGCGGCCGGGCCGCCCTGGGCGCCGCCGCCCTGCCGGGCCGCGGCGGCGCGGGCCTGCTCCGCCTTCTGCTTCGCTTCGCCGGCGGCCTTCACCGCGGCGAGGTCGACGACTCCGCTCATGGACATGTTCCGTGGCTGCATGGGTACATCCTCCCCCTTCCACGCGGTGCGGTGGTATTCCGCTGCGTGAGCGGGCGCTCGCGCGCCGCGGACCCGCCCCCGGGCGGCTCCGCCGCCCGGCCCTGACGCGCCCCGGACTCCCCCGCCGCGGCGCCCCGGAACGCGGCCGGTGCCCGGCCGAGTCGGAAAGCGAGGGGTCTGCCGTTGACGCCCGGGCCGCGCCCGCCCGGCGGCCCCGCCGGATCGCGGGGCCAAGGGGGCGGACACGGCCGCGGTGCCGAGCAAACCGTGGTCGGCGCTGGGTCCCCACCCGTGCGCCAGTGGTTGTCGCTCTTTCGCTACGACCCGTAGCGTAACTCCTGGCCCCGGGCCCCGACAGACCGCCTCGGCACGGCGGGCCGTGATGTGCCTCACGGGCGGCGCGTACCGCGCGGTATGGTCGCCCGCATGTGCCGCACCTCCACTCGCCCGGCCGGCCCCGGTGGCGGCGCCGGCACCGGGGGCGAACCGGTCCGCGCGGTCCGCGCGGGGCGCGGCAGCCGCACCGGTCGCCCGCGCAGCGCCGAGGCGGACCGGGCGATCCTCGCCGCCACCCGGGCCGCGCTGGTCGACCTCGGCTGGTCCAAGCTGACCATGGGCGACGTCGCCGCCCGCGCCGGCGTCGCCAAGACCACGCTCTACCGCCGGTGGGCGACCAAGAGCGAGCTCGTCGTGGACGCCGTGGCCGTCCTCTTCGACGAGCTCGAACTGCCCGACCGCGGCAGCCTGCGCGCCGACGTCGAGGGCGTCGTACGGCAGTTCGCCGACCTCCTCGAACGCCCCGAGGCCAAGACGGCCCTGATGGCGGTCGTCGCCGAGTCCACGCGGGACGAGGCGCTGCGGGGGCGGATTCGCTCCGCGATCGTGGACCGCCAGAAGCGGTTGGTTCTTCTCGGGCGGGAGCGGGCGCAGGCGCGCGGTGAGCTGCCGCCGGACGCGGCGGGGCCGTCGGGCGCGGCTGCGGCCGCGCGCAGCGCGGATCTGATCTTCGACGTGATCGCCGGGGCGGTGGTGCATCGGGCGCTCGTCAGTGGGGAGCGTGTGGACGCGACGTGGACCCGCGACTTCACGTCGCTCCTGCTCCACGGCCTGACGGCGGCGTGACTTCTTGCGCGACGTCCACGTTGTGGGTTGTCCGTGACGTGACCGTCGCCTGCGTTTGCCCGCGCCTTCGGTGCGGATCACCCCATTTCCCCGCCCCGAAGGGGCGGGGCTTTCCCCGGCTTCCGGCCTGGGTGCTTTCCCGCCCCTTCGAGGCGAAGCACCACCCCACCCCGGCCGAAGGCCGGGGGTCTTTCCCGCCCCGAAGGGGCGGGACTCGTTTCCCCGCGCCTTCGGCGCGGGGGTGGTGGGTTGCGGTCGTGCGCTCTGTTCGTGGGCGGGGTCGGTGCCGCACCGGGGTACCTCCTCGGCGGCGCACCGTGCGGGTTGTTTCTTCGGCTCCCCCTGGGAGCATG
>NZ_JBPQTV010000410.1:0-4985 GCF_051386515.1 Streptomyces sp. URMC 123
AGCGGGGCCGGCCGGTCCCCCTCGATCCGCCGGACCCCCTTGATCGGCCGGCCCCGCTCGACCTCATCGACCCGACGGAGGCGTCAGCCACGGCCGTTCACCGGCTCCGCTCGCGCGTCACCCGCAGGATCACGGCGCACACCAGCAGGGTCAGCACGGTCAGGGCGATGCCCGTCGCCGCGGCGGCGCCCACCCGCCGGGTGACGAAGGCGCCCTGGTAGACGAAGACGCTCGGCACGGTGGTGCTGTGGCCGGGCCCCCCGGTCGTGGTGTTCCACACGATGTCGAAGTTGCGCAGCGCCTGCGTCACGGTGAGCACGAGCGCGAGGGCGATCTCGCCGCGCAGCGCCGGCAGCACCACGGCGCGGAACTCCCGTACGGGCCCCGCCCCGTCGAGCCGGGCGGCCTCGAAGAGCTCGCGCGGCACCCGCCCGGCGCCCGTCAGGAACAGCACCAGACACAGCCCGTACATGATCCAGGTGCCGATCAGGCCCACCGCCGGCAGCGCGGTGCGGTGGTCGCCGAGCCAGGAGCGCGCCAGGCCGTCCGGCCCCAGCGCCCGCAGCAGCTCGTTCACCGGCCCCTCCACGTCGTAGATCCACCGCCAGGACACCGCGATGACGACCGGGGACAGCACCTGCGGCACGAACAGCACGGCGCGGAAGAAGCTCAGCCCGCGCACCCGCACCCGGGTCATCAGCCCCGTGAGCGCCAGGCCCACGGCGACCGGCAGCAGCGCGTAGAACACGATGAAGATGAGGGAGTGGGCGAGCGCGTCACGCAACACGGGGTCGCGCAGCAGCGCCGTGTAGTTGTCCCACCCCGCCCAGCGCCCCAGCGTCAGACCGTCCCAGTCGAACAGCGACACCCAGGCGGTGGTCAGCAGGGGGCGCAGCACGAACAGCGCGTAGAAGACGGCGCCGGGGAGCAGATAGAGATACGCGGGCCAGTGCTGGCGGCGCGCCCAGGAGCGCAGGCGTGCGCGTGCGATGGCCGTGTGGGGGCCGTCTGCCGGGGCGCTCCCCGGGGCGCCCTCCGGAGTGCTCGCGCGCCTGCTTGTGCGCCTGCTCATTCGGCCGTGCGCCGGGGTGGTGCGCCGACCGCTCATCGGGGCGTCTCCGCGCCGTCGTCGGTCCCGCTCCTGTTTCCGTCCCCGGCTCCGTTTCCGGTCCCGGCCGCCTCCGCCGCGCGCCGCTCGTGGAAGGCGGCCCAGTCCTTCTGCACGGCCGCGAGAAACGCGTCCACCCCGAGCCGTCCGTCCAGCAGCTCCTGGCCCGCCGAGCCGATGGTGCTCAGCATGGAGGTGCTGGACCAGTCGAAGTAGTACGTCTGCCCGTCGTCGTCGAGCAGCGCCCGGCCGGCCGCCAGCTGCTCCCGGGCCGCCCGCCCCGGCACGGAGACGCCCTGCGTACGCACCGGGAGCCGGCCCACCTCGGCCATCACCCTCGCCCCCGTGGCGCTCTGCATCAGCCCCAGGAAGGCGACCGCCGCGGTCGTACGGGGGCTCCCGGCCGTGATGTGCCAGGGCAGCCCCAGCGATCCGGGGCAGGCGGCCCGGCCGTCGGCGGTGAGCGGCACGGCGAGGCTCACCCGCTCGCCCAGCCCGCGCGCCACGGCGGGGGTGTGCCAGGCCCCGGCGATCAGGAACACCCCCTTGCCGCCGATGAACCGCGTCACCGCGTCGTCCGCGCCGACCCCGTTGTAGCCGGAGCCGAACCAGCCCCGGCGCGCCCAGTCCCGGAGCGTGGCCGCCGCCGTACGGTGGCCGGCCGAGGCGAACGTCGTCCCGGGCACCCCGCTGATCCAGGCGCGGGTCTCGCGCACCGGGACGTGCTGGGCCTGGATCAGCCCCAGCACCTGCTGCGCCGGGTACTGGTCGGCGTTGCCCAGCATCACGGGCTGCTCGCCCGCCGCCTTCGCCCGCTCCATGGCCGCGACGAACTCCTGGTACGTGCGCGGCGGGCGCAGCCCCAGCCGGTCCAGCTTCGCGGTGTTGGAGAAGACGCCGACGAACTCGTTGGCCTGGGTGATGCCGTAGAGGGTGCCGGAGCCGAAGATCCGCCCGTCCTGGCTCCAGCGGAGCTGACCGGTGGCGCCCGGCGGGAAGTCGCGGTCCCAGCCGTAGGCGTGTGCCACGTCGTCCAGGGGCCGCAGCAGTCCGGCGCGTATGAGCGGCCCGTCCACGCCGTAGCCCTGGTTGCCCTGGACGAGGTCCGGCGGGTCGGCGCCGGAGACGGTGTTGACGACCGTCTTCGCGAAGTCGGCGAACGCCTTGGTCGACACCTCGACCCGCACGGTCGGGAACGCCTTTTCGAACTCGGGTACGAACGCCCGCAGGAACTCCCGCTCGCCGGCCTCGGCGACGATCCGCAGGGTGGTCGGGCCGCGCTCGGCGACGGCGGCCGGGGTGACCGGAGCGGTGATCAGCGGGCCGCCCGCCGCGGCGTTGCCGGCGCCCCCGCCGCCCGAGCCCGGCACGCAGCACGCGCCGAGCGCCAGCGCGCCGGTGCCGGCGAGCGCGGCCCGCAGCAGCGATCTGCGGGGGAGCGGCGCGGGTAACGGGTGGGTCATCGCGAGAAACCTCCCGCCTGGAGGGCGCGCGCTCCGGACGCGCGAGCGCGTCCGGACACGATAGGGCGTGACCCCGGCGCGGTGAAGGTCCGCGGTGACGCCGCGCCCCCGCGCCGGGGTGAGTTGTCCCGAGGCGATGCGTCCTGCGGGCCCGGCTCGGGTGCTTGTCGGCCGCGCGGCCCGGCCGGTCTCGCCCGCCGTCCGCGCGGTGCGGGGAGTTGGCCGGAGGCTACGTCCGTCCCGGTGGCGGCGCCTGCTCTGCCGCAACGCGAGCCGGCCCGTGGCTCCGGCGGTTCGCCGACCCCGCCCGATCCCGCCCGATCCCGCCCGGGCCGGTCCGAGCCGGGGCCGAGCTGTGGGGGGCGCCGCGAGCCCGTCCCGTCCGCGCGGCGCGGCGAGTTGTCCCGAGGCGGCGCGGCCCGTGGGCCCGGCTTGGGCGCTTGTCGGCCGCGCGGCCCGGCCGGTCCTGGCCGCCGGCCGCGCGGAGAGTCGGGCCGGAGGCCACGTCCGTGCCGGTGGTGGCAGGCGGCCCGTGGGCCCGGCGCGGGTGCTCGCCGCCCTGCCCGGGCTGGTCCAGGCGGGGTCGCCTGTGCGATCCATCCCGGCTCCGGCCGGGTCCTGGTCCCAAGGCTCGGAGAGCTCGCCGGGCTGGCCCGAACCGTGGCCGGGCAGAGTGGCGCGACCCGGGCCGCGCCTCGGCCGCGCGGTCCGGAGGCCGGAGGCCAAGGCCGTGCCGGTGGCGGTGCGGCCGGTGGGCCGGGCTCGGGCTGCTCGCCCGCCATGGCTCGACCGGCCCCGGCAGGGGTCGGAGGCCCTGGCCGCCGGCCGCGCTCCTGCGCCTGCCGTGCCCATGCGCCGCCGCGCGGGCGCGGCTCAGGGGGCCCGCCCGGCGGCGCCTGCCCTGCCGCAACGCGCGCCAGCCCGTGGCTGCGGGAGTTCGCCGCCTACGGCCGGGGCCGGTCCGGGGGCGGAGCGTGCGGAGCGGATCGGGTCGCGCCCCGGCCGCGTGGCCCGGGGCTGCCTCCGACTCACTCCCCGGGCGCTTGGTGCACGCCCCCGTACGCGCCCGTACGGCCACCTCCGTGCCGGTTGTGCGCCCGCCCCTGGACTGGTGAGCCCCGGCCGGCCGCGTGGCCGGGGCTCGTCGGAGGCCGTCATCGTGCGCCGCCCGCGCTGGCGCCGGCTCGGGGCGGCCGCCGAGCATCCTTATTGCATAGAGTTCGCAATTACGCATTACCGGCAATTACGCTGGTCGTCAAGGGTTTCCCGAGAGCGCGAGCGCGAGGGTGGGATGAGCGGTTCACGAGTGGTGCTGGGCATCGAGTCGTCCTGTGACGAGACCGGCGCCGGACTGGTCCGTGACGGCCGGCTGCTGGGTCACGCCGTCGCGTCGAGCATGGCCGAGCACTCCCGGTACGGCGGCGTCGTGCCGGAGATCGCCGCCCGCGCCCATGTGCACGCCGTGGTCCCCGTGGTCCGGCAGGCGCTCGCCGACGCCGGGCTGCGCCCGGCGGACATCGGCGCCGTCGCCGTGACCACCGGACCGGGCCTGTCCGGCGCGCTCCAGGTCGGGCTCGCCGCCGCCAAGGGGTACGCCTACTCCCTGGGCGTGCCGCTGTACCGCGTGCACCACCTCGCCGGGCACGTCGCCGTCGACACCCTGGAGCACGGGCCGCTGCCCGACCCCGCCGTGGTGCTCATCGTCTCCGGCGGCCACACCTCCCTGCTGCTCGTGCGCGACCTGGCCCGCGACCCGATCGTCCACCTCGGGGACACCCTCGACGACGCGGCGGGGGAGTGCTTCGACAAGGTCGCCCGCGTGCTGGGGCTGCCCTACCCCGGCGGCCCCGCCATCGACCGGGCCGCCCGCGACGGCGACCCCCGGGCCGTCGCCTTCCCCCGGCCGATGACCGGCCCGCGCGACGCCCCTTACGCCTTCTCCTTCTCCGGGCTGAAGACCGCCGCCGCCCGCTGGGCGGAACGCCACCGCCCCGGCCGGGACGGCCAGGACCGCCCCGGCGGAGCCGGGCCCACGGTGACCCTCGCCGACGCCGCGGCCTCCTTCCAGGAGGCGGTCGCCGACGTGCTCACCCGCAAGGCCGTCGCCGCCTGCCGCGACCACGGCGTCGGCACGCTGGTCGTGGTCGGCGGGGTCGCCGCCAACTCCCGGGTGCGGGCCCTCGCCGAACAGCGCTGCGCCGCGGCCGGCATCACCCTGCGCGTGCCGGCGCCCCGGCTGTGCACCGACAACGGCGCGATGATCGCCGCCGTGGGCGACCTCCTGGTCCGCTCCGGGGCCGAGCCGGCCCCCTTCGACGTGTCCGTCGACCCGTCGGCCCCGCTGGAGTACGCGCTGCTGCACCCCGGTTCCGGCGCCCGCGCCACGGCGCCCGCCCCCGCCCGTACCCCCGCGG
>NZ_JBPQTV010000411.1:0-4956 GCF_051386515.1 Streptomyces sp. URMC 123
GCCCCGCACGGTCCGCCCGGCGCCCGCGCCTCCTGCTCGGGCCGGGTCCAGCCCCCGCCCCGTCCCGGCCGATGGCGGCCCCGCGCCGCCACCGGGCAGGCCGCCGGGCGCGCTCGTACGATCGAGATGACGATCCGGGCCATGCCGGCGCACACCGGGGGTACCCGGTGGTACCCGAGCGGCGCGCGGCGGTCCGGAACGGACCGGCGCGGGCGAGAAAGGAGCGCCGATGGGCGGCATAGACCCCGCCACGCTGGACGAACAGCAACTGCTGCGGGAGCTGGAGAGCATCCACCGCACCCGGCACGAGACGCTGCTGTACGGCTCCCCGGACGCGCTGAGCGCGCACAACGTCCGCATGGCCGAACTGGAGGGCGAATATCTGCGCCGGCACCCGCTGCGCCAGGTTGCACCCGGTCGGACCCGAGAAGGGGCGCGGTCGCGCGACGGGTGAGACGGTGAAGCCAGGACCGCGCCGCCCGAGCGGGTTTGTGGCCGACCGTCCTGGTCACCCGTCTCCGCAGGCCCGTGCCGTTCCGCCAGAGCGCGCGCGAGTCCAAGGGAAGGACGGACCATGGCGCTGCTCGCGGTGCTCCTGCCGGTGGTGATGCTCGGCGTCGTGCTGGCGTTGGGCCGGTACGAGGAAATGATGCTGAGCGGGCCGGGCCGGCACGGCCGGCACCGGGCCCCGGTGCCCGGCGGGCGCGCCCATACGCGGCGCCGGCCGGCCGTGCCGTGCGTCAACCGCGGCCGTTGGCGCGAGGTCCCCGAGCGCCGGCGCTTCGCCGGCAGCCGGCCGTGCGCGGCCACCGCCCCCCGGCAGGGAGTGCTCGTGCCGGAGGAGACCGCTCCGGTCGTCGACGCGTCGGTGTCCGAGCCGGTGCCCGAGGCGCTGCCGGAGCCGGTCCACGGCGTTCCGACGAGCGGCGCGTCCGTACGGAGCGGTGGGGGCCCCCTGCCGGCTGACGCCGCGCCCGTACTGCCGGACGCCGCGCCCGTGGCGTCCGTACGGCGGGTGGAGGCGGCACCCGTACGGCCCGAAGCGGCATCCGTACTGCCCGAGGCAACCCCCGTACTGCGGGAAGCGCCCCCCGTACTGCCGGAGGCGAGCCCCGCCGTACTGTCCGACGGGGCCCCCGTACGCGTCCGCTGACGGTCTCACTCCTTCCCGGAGGGGGACCCGCGCCCCGGCAGGAACTCCTGGATCTTCGCCTTGAGGCCCTGCTTCGCCACGCCGAGCCGCTCCGCGTCGCCCTTGACCAGGGACGCCACCGTCGATTCGAGCTGCTCCCAGGTCGCGTGCGGCGGAATCGGCGGCACCGACGGATCGGTGAGGAACTCCACGACCGCCGGGCCGTCGGCGGTCAGCGCCCGCTGCCACCCCGCGGTCACCTCGTCCGGCTTCTCCACCCGGATGCCCGTCAGCCCCAGCGACTCGGCGAACGCCGCGTACGACACGTCCGGGAGTTGCTGCGAGGGCAGGAACTGCGGGGCGCCGCCCATCGCCCGCATCTCCCAGGTCACCTGGTTGAGGTCGCGGTTGTTCCACACCCCAATCACCAGTCGCGGGTCCTCCCACGCGAAGCGGTACTTCGCCGCCGTGATCAGCTCGGCCAGCCCGTTCATCTGCATCGCCCCGTCCCCGACCAGAGCCACCACCGGCCGGTCCGGGTGGGCGAACTTCGCCCCGATGGCGTACGGCACCCCGCAGCCCATGGTCGCGAGCGTCCCCGACAGCGAGCCCCGCATGGTGCCGCGCATCCGGATGTGGCGGGCGTACCAGTTGGTCGCCGAGCCGGAGTCGGCGGTCACGATCGCGTTCGGCGGCAGCAGAGGGTCGAGGCAGTGCGCCACGAACTCCGGGTTGATCGGGTCGGCCGACACCTCGGCGCGCCGCGCCAGCACCTCCCACCAGCGCTCCACGGACGCCCGCACCCCGTCGAACCACTCGCGCGAGGCCGCCGGCTCCAGCAGGGGCAGCAGCCGGCGCAGCGTCTCCCGCGCGTCGCCGACGAGGTTCACCTCGTACGGGTAGCGCATGCCGACCATGTGCGGGTCGAGATCGATCTGCACGCCCCTGGCCTTGCCGTACTCCGGCAGGAACTGGCTGTA
The DNA here is from genome assembly GCF_051386515.1 of Streptomyces sp. URMC 123. Taxonomy (NCBI): domain Bacteria; kingdom Bacillati; phylum Actinomycetota; class Actinomycetes; order Kitasatosporales; family Streptomycetaceae; genus Streptomyces; species Streptomyces sp. URMC 123. The sequence goes on from NZ_JBPQTV010000411.1 coordinate 2,113, forward strand.
GGGGAAGCTGGAGCCGATCGTCAGCAGCGTGTCGCAGTCGCGCATCAGCTCGTACGAGGGCCGGCTGCCCAGCAGTCCGATCGGGCCGGTGACGTAGGGCAGTTCGTCCGTGAGCACGTCCTTGCCGAGCAGCGCCTTGGCCACCCCCGCGCCGAGCTTCTCGGCGGTCTCCATGACCTCGGCGCGGGCGCCGGCCGCGCCCTGGCCGATGAGGATCGCCGGCCGCTCCCCGGCGTTGAGCACCTCGGCGGCCCGCTGCAGGGCCTCGTCGGACGGAACGGACCGCCAGCCGCTGCGGTCCAGGCTGGAGGGCACCATCTTGAACGCGTGGCCCGGCGCGGAGTACTCCAGCTCCTGCACGTCCCCCGGGATGATCACCGCGGTGGGGCAGCGGCGCCCGTACGCCGTACGGATCGCCCGGTCCAGCACGTTCGGCAGCTGCTCGGGCACGGTGACGGTCTCCAGGAAGTCCGAGGCCACGTCCTTGAACAGGCTGTGCAGATCGACTTCCTGCTGGTACGAGCCGCCCATCGCGCTGCGGTGGGTCTGGCCGACGATCGCCAGCACCGGTACGTGGTCGAGCTTCGCGTCGTACAGGCCGTTCAGCAGGTGGATGGCCCCCGGCCCGGACGTGGCGGCGCAGACGCCGAGGCGGCCGGTGAACTTGGCGTAGCCCACCGCCTCGAAGGCGGACATCTCCTCATGGCGGGCCTGGACGAAGCGCGGCTCGTTCTCGGCCCGCCCCCACGCCGCCAGCAGGCCGTTGATGCCGTCCCCGGGATATCCGAACACGTGGTCGACTCCCCAGGCGCGCAGCCGGGCGAGGACGAAGTCGGCGACGGTCTCGGCCATGGATGATCCTCCTCGGTGTTCGGCGGGCTGCCGTGGGCCTTCCCGGCCCGCGACAGGGCCTCCCCCGTCCGCGACGGGGGCGCTCCGCCCCGGGTTACCACTGCGGGCCTGCGGAAACCCGCTGCGGGCCTGCGGAAACCCGCGGTGGCGAGGCGGGGGAGCGGGGCGGTGCGAGGAGACCGCGGGGCGGTACGAGGCGGCGGGCGGGGCGGTGCCATGCGGCCGGTTTACTCCGTGCCGACCGGGGCAGGCGCTCCTCGTGCTTCGGACCGAAGGCACGCCCGCGGGAGCGGCTCATCGCCCCGACGTGTCCGGTCCGGTGCGTACGCGCGCACTCCCGCGGTGATCCCCTCACCCGGCACCCAGGGAGCCATTTCCCATGACGACCGCAGTACGCCCGCGCAGCAAGCGGAAGCACCCGCACGACGACGCCCCCGACACCTCCGCCGAGTTCGACCGGCTGGCCACGATGCCGGAGGGGCCGGAGAAGGACGCCCTGCGAAAGCGGCTGGTGGAGGCATGGATTCCGATGGCCGAGCGGCTCGCCCGGCAGTTCCGCAACCGCGGCGAGAGCCTGGAGGACCTGGAGCAGGTGGCGGCCCTCGGCCTGGTCAAGGCCGTGACCCGGTACGACCCCGAGCGCGGCACGGCCTTCGAGAGCTTCGCCGTGCCGACGGTGGTGGGCGAGGTGAAACGTCACTTCCGTGACCACATGTGGGGGCTGCATGTGCCGCGGCGCGTGCAGGAGCTGCGCAACCGCGTCCGTTCGGCCGTGCGGGAGCTGTCCCACTCGCTGGACGGCCGCGGCCCGAGCGTCGGCGAGATCGCCGAGTACACCGGCCTGAGCGAGCGCGAGGTGCGCCTCGGCATGGAGGCGCTGGACAGCTACACCCCCCTCTCCCTCGACGCCGAACTCAGCGGTACGGAGGACGGCTACACCCTCGTCGACACCCTCGGCGACGTCGAACCCGGCTTCGACCGCGTGGTCGACCGGGAGTCCCTCCGCCCCCGGCTCAGCCAACTGCCCGAGCGGGAGCGGAAGATCCTCTACATGCGGTTCTTCTGCGACATGACCCAGGCCCGGATCGCCGAACAGCTCGGCATCTCGCAGATGCACGTCTCCCGTCTGATCAACCGCACCTGTGAGCGGCTCTGCGCCCAGGTCATGGCGGAGGCGAGCTAGCCCAGGGGGGCATGTCGACGTCGCGCCCGCGCAGCGCCAGGGCGACATGGCGGGAGATCCGGTCCACCACCCCCGCCTCCGCCATCTCGAACGCCCGCCGGCCGCCCGTGCGCAGCAGCGTGAGGGCGCCCAGCGCGGGCGACTGCGGCCCACAGGCGGGCGGCAGACACAGGGGGACGCAGATCAGCGAGGTCACCCGGGCCCGGATCAGCATCGAGGCCCCCGAGGCGTCCCGGCCGAGGGCGTCCGTGTCGTCGGGCCGCACGCGCAGCGCCGGCAGGGCGTCCCGTACGGCGTCGACGACCACGGGGCAGTCGGCGGGGTCCTGGTCCATCAGGGCCGCGCCCAGGCCCGCCGGCTCGCCGTCCCCGCCGTCGGCGGGCTCCCGCCGCACCACCTCGCCCCGCGGGCCGAGCACGACGGCCCGGCGCAGCAGCCCGCCCTCGGGCTCCGCCAGGTCGGCGATCACCCAGTCCGTGGTCCTGCCGCCCAGCAGACGGGCGGCCTCGCGCAGGACGGCCTCGGGGCCGTCCTGCTCGGGCACCCGCAGCAGCGCGGTCGCCATGTCGTCCATGAGGTCGAGCAGTTCCGCGTGGCGGGATACCTCCGCCAGATCGGGGTGGCGGGCATCTCCGCCGCCTCCACCCGCACCCGGGCGCGCGGCCGGCACGGCGACCTGGACGCCGGACGCCGCCCCACCGGGCAGGGTGCCCGACCCGTCCGGGGCAGGGCCCGGCCCCGTCGCGAGCTCCGGGAGCGTCAGTCCTGAGAGCGTCTGGAACGCGGCCAGTACGGTGGGGCGGGGCTCG
>NZ_JBPQTV010000412.1:0-4882 GCF_051386515.1 Streptomyces sp. URMC 123
GCACAGGGCGGCGCCCCCGTACCCCCGTACCGCTGCGGGACCTCGTCCCCGGCCTGCCGCCCGCGCCCCACCACCGCCTGCACCGGGACACCCCCGACCAGGCGCTGCCGCCCCGCGTGCCCGTCGACCGGGCGACCCGGGAGCCCGTGCCCCCGGCGGTCGGCGAGGAGCCCCTCGTGGAGTACGTGCCGCGGGCCGAGGCGGTCCGCCGCCAGGGCGGTGCCGCGCCCGTGCCGTGCAGCGCGTCCACGGGCCCGTACCAGCGCGAGGTCGAGGCGTTCCTCGGGCTCCCCGTGGACGGGGTGCAGTCCGGGAAGGACTGCGAGACGATCCGCGCCTGGCAGCGGAAGGAGGGCATCGAGCCGGCGATCGGGTTCGCGGGCCCCACGTCGATGGCCCGCATCCGGCTCGCCGAGGCCCGGCGGAACCCGAACGCCGACGGCCGCTGCCCCGCCGGGACCGGCCGCGTGGTCTGTCTGGACCTGCCCCGCCAGATCATGTGGGTGCAGCGGGGCGACCGGGTGGTGTTCGGCCCGGTGACGATCCGCAGCGGCAAGGCGGGGTACGCCACCCGCACCGGCTGGCACCGGATCTATCTGCGCAACCGCGACCACTGGTCGACCCTCTACCGCGCGCCCATGCCGTTCGCGCAGTTCTTCAACGGCGGCCAGGCGTTCCACGGGGTCTACGGCAACGTCCACGACCCCGAGGGCGGCTCCCACGGGTGCGTCAACCTCACCTACGCCGACGCGCGCAGGCTCTGGGACGTGCTGAGCCTGGGCGACCGGGTCTACTCCTGGGGCCGCCGCCCCGGCACGTGAGCCACCCACCGCGCGTGCAGGCCCCCGCCGCTGACCGTTTCTACCGCAAAAGTCCGCTTCCTCCCCCTGCCCCCGCCGCCCCCCGGCGCCTCGGTGAGAGACTTGGCGCGATGACTGCACATTCGGAGGGGGCGCCTCAACGGCTCCCAGCGCCGCCCGGGGAGGACCGGAAGCCCGTGTCACCTGTGTCACCCGTGCCTCCGGCACGCCCCGTGTCGCCCGTGTCGCCCGTGCCGGCCGAGGCGCTCCCCACGTCGTCCCCCCGGCGCGGCCGTGCGGTGATCGACCTGGCGGCCCTGCGCGCCAACGTCCGCGCCCTGCGGGCCCGCGTCGGCGGCGCGCAGCTCATGGCCGTGGTCAAGTCGGACGCGTACGGCCACGGCGCCATTCCCTGCGCGCGCGCCGCCCGCGAGGCCGGCGCCACCTGGCTCGGCACCGCCACCCCCGAGGAGGCGCTCGCCCTGCGCGCGGCCGGGGACACCGGCCGGATGCTGTGCTGGCTGTGGACGCCCGGCGGCCCCTGGCGCGAGGCCATCGAGGCGGACATCGACGTCTCGGTGAGCGGCATGTGGGCGCTGGACGAGGTCGTCGCCGCGGCCCGGGCCGCGGGCCGGCCGGCCAGGGTCCAGCTCAAGGCCGACACCGGGCTCGGCCGCAACGGCTGCCAGCCCGACGACTGGCCCGAGCTGACCGCCGCCGCCCGCGCCGCCGAGCTCGCCGGCACGATCGCCGTGACCGGCGTCTGGTCGCACTTCGCCTGCGCCGACGAGCCCGGCCATCCCTCGATCGCCGCGCAGCTCACCGCGTACCGCGAGGCCCTGGCCACCGCCGAGCGGGCCGGGCTGCGCCCCGAGGTGCGGCACATCGCCAACTCCCCGGCGGCTCTGACGCTGCCCGAGACGCACTTCGATCTCGTGCGGACCGGAATCGCCGTCTACGGGGTGTCGCCGGCGCCGGAAATCGGCCAGCCCTCCGACTTCGGGCTGCGGCCGGTGATGACGCTCCGCGCGAACCTCGCGCTGGTGAAGCGGGCGCCCGGCGGGCACGGCGTGAGCTATGGCCACCACTACGTCACCCCCGGCGAGACGACCCTCGCCCTGGTGCCGCTGGGGTACGCCGACGGGGTGCCGCGGCACGCCTCGGGGACCGGTCCGGTGCTGGTCGGGGGCAAGTGGCGGACGGTCGCGGGCCGGGTCGCGATGGACCAGTTCGTGGTCGACCTCGGCGGTGACAGCGCGGCCGTCGGCGACGAGGCGGTGCTCTTCGGCCCCGGCGACGGCGGCGAGCCCACCGCGGAGGACTGGGCGCGGGCGGCCGGAACCATCGCCTACGAGATCGTGACACGCATCGGAAAACGGGTATCGCGCGTCTATGTCGACGAGGACCATGGCGTCCACGGGACGGACGACCGCGGGGCGGCCGCCCGCCCGGTGGACGACGGCGAGGAACGGCGCGGCTGACCGGGGTGGCGGCGGGCCGCCCGGCCGGGCGAACGCGTGATTCGACCGGGGCGGGCGGGGAACACGCCCCTGTCCGGCACGGAGTGACGCGAGGGCGCGGCCGTACGGCGGTGGTGCGGCCGTACGGGTGCCGCTTTCGGCCGTTCGGGCTGTGCGCCGTTCGGGCTGTACGGGCTCTGCGGAGCGGTCGGCCGTACGGCGTCGCGGCGCTCGGTGCCATCCCGCGCAAGAGCCCGCACCGCACCGGCACCCGCACCCGCACCCGCACCGACGTACACGTACGGCACACGGCCCCACCGCACACGGACACACGGACCCACGCACACACGAGTTCACAACCACGCACACGGCACTCGCACCGCAGGTCAGCGACACGGAGCAGCACGCATGCGACGCATCGACGAGGAGCGGCACGACCATGGGTGACAACACCACGGGGGACGCGGCGGCGCTGGACGCGGCGGTCGCCGCCGCCGGCTGGCGGCGCGCCGGATTCGCGGGAGCGGCGATCGGCGTCGTGGCCGCCGGGGCGGCGGTGGGCGTCGCGCTGGAGCGGCTGACCGTCGGCCGCGGCATCCGCCGCAGGGCCCGGCTGGCGCTGGACGCGGCGGGCCCGTACGGCGCGCTGCGCGGCACGCCCGGCCGGGCGATCGCCGACGACGGCACGGAGCTGCACTACGAGGTCGAGGAGGTCGACCCGGAGGGCGGCGCGGGGCCACGCCGCCGCCGGCTCTTCGGCCGCCGCCTGCCGGCGCCGGTGACGGTGGTCTTCTGCCACGGCTACTGCCTCAACCAGGACGCCTGGCACTTCCAGCGGGCCGCGCTGCGCGGGCTGGTCCGCACCGTCTACTGGGACCAGCGCAGCCATGGCCGCTCCCAGCGCGGCCGCGCCCAGGCCGAGGGCGTCCCGGTCACCATCGACCAGCTCGGCCGCGACCTCAGGGCGGTGCTGGACGCGGCGGCGCCGGAGGGACCGGTGGTGCTGGTGGGGCACTCCATGGGCGGCATGACCGTGATGGCGCTGGCCGCGCACTACCCGGAGTACGTGCGCGAGCGGGTGGCCGGCGTGGCGCTGTTCGACACCTCCTCGGGCGGGCTCGGCGAGGTCAACTTCGGGCTGCCGGTGGCGGGCATGAACGTCGTCCGCCGCTTCCTGCCGGGCGTGCTGAAGGCCCTGGGCTCGCGCGCCGAGCTGGTCGAGCGGGGGCGGCAGGCGACGGCCGACCTGTTCGCCGGGGTGATCAAGCGCTACTCGTTCAGCTCGAAGGACGTGGACCCGGCCGTCGCGCGCTTCGCGGAGCGGCTGATCGAGTCGACGCCGATAGACGTCGTCGCCGAGTTCTATCCGGCGTTCCTGGAGCACGACAAGGCGGAGGCGCTGCTCGCGTTCCGGGACCTGCCGGTGCTCGTCCTGGCCGGCGACAAGGACCTGGTGACGCCGAGTTCGCACAGCGTGGCCATCGCCGACCTGCTGCCCGACGCGGAGCTGGTGCTGGTGCCGGACGCGGGGCACCTCGTGATGATGGAGTACCCGGAGACGGTGACGGACCGGCTCGCCGACCTGCTCACGCGCTCGGGAGCCGCGCTGGGGGAGAAGGGCGCCGCGGCCCGGCGCTCGGTCCGCGGCTGAGGCGGTTCGCCGGGCGGTGTTCGGTGTCCGCCGGGCGGCGCCCGGTGCGTGGCCGGGGCCGTCCGCCGGGCTGTCCGTCGGGCTGTGTTCGGTCCGTGGCCGGGGCCGCCCACCGGGCTGTCCGCCGCCCGGCGCCGGGTCCGCGGCCGACCGCTCGGGCCCCGTACCATCGGCGAGTATGGACGTCCCGTACGACTCGACTCCGCACACCGGAACCACTCCCTCCGCCGCGCCCGCTCCCGGGCCCGCGACCGGCCCCGAGCGCGCCGAGCCGGCCGAGGGCCCCGCGCCCGCCGGCCGGCCGGCCCCGGCGACCGCCGCGACGCCCCCCGCCGCGGCCGTCTCCGCCCGGTTCACCATCGGCACGCCGGAGCGGATGCAGGAGCTCGGGCGGCGCCTGGCCGCGCTGCTGCGCCCCGGTGACCTGGTGCTGCTCTCCGGACAGCTCGGCGCCGGCAAGACGACGCTCGCCCGCGGCCTCGGCGAGGGCCTGGGCGTGCGGGGCGCGGTGACCTCGCCGACGTTCGTGATCGCGCGCGTCCACCCGTCGCTGACCGGCGGCCCGGCCCTGGTTCATGTGGACGCCTACCGGCTGGGCGGCGGCCTGGACGAGATGGAGGACCTCGACCTCGATGTCTCGCTGCCGGAGTCCGTGGTCGTCGTGGAGTGGGGCGACGGCAAGGTCGAGGAGCTGTCGGACGACCGCCTGCACGTGGTGATCGAGCGGGCGATGGGGGACGAGGCCACCGGGGACGCGCCGGTGTCGGCGCCGGACGCGGAGGCGGTCCTGGACGCGGCGGCGGAGGACCACGCCGATCAGCGCGAGGTGACCGTGGTCGGCGTCGGGGCGCGCTGGGCGTCGGTGGACCTGGCGGCGGCGCTCGCCGGCTGAGTCGGCGGCATCCGGCACGGCCGTGGCGCCGCGCCCTCCGACCTGGCAGTACGGGGCGGGGCGGTGGGAGGTGCGGGGC
>NZ_JBPQTV010000413.1:0-4876 GCF_051386515.1 Streptomyces sp. URMC 123
CACGGGGGCACAGGGGTACGGGGGTGTGCAACGCACCCGGGCCGGTCCGCCGCGGGGCGTCAGCGGCGGCCCCCGCGCGCCGCTCGGGCCAGGCTCGCGCGGGCGGCGGCCGCCACCCGCCCGGCGGTCAGGCCGAACGTCTCGTACAGGGTGCGGTACGGCGCGGAGGCACCGAATCCGTCGAGCCCGACGGTCTCCCCCGCCTCGCCCACGAGCGCGTGCCAGCCGAGCGCCGAGCCGGCCTCGACCGAGACCCGGGCCCGCACGTCGGGCGGCAGCACCTCGTCGCGGTACTCCCGGCTCTGCTCCTGGAACCACTCCAGGCACGGCATGGACACCACCCGGGTGGCGATGCCCTCGCCCTGGAGGAGCTTCCGGGCGTCGAGGGCGATGGGCACCTCGCTGCCGGTGGCCACCAGCACCACCTCGGGCGTGCCGCCGTCGGCCTCGGCGAGCACATAGCCGCCGCGGGCCACCCCGTCGGCGGGGGCCAGCCCGCTGCCCGGCGAGCGGTCGAGCACCGGCAGGGCCTGCCGGGTCAGGCACAGCCCGGCGGGCCGGTCGGTGTGCTCCAGCACGGCCCGCCAGGCGGCCACGGTCTCGTTGGCGTCGGCCGGGCGCACCACGTCCAGGCCGGGGATGCCGCGCAGCGACCACAGGTGCTCCACCGGCTGGTGGGTGGGGCCGTCCTCGCCGAGGCCGATGGAGTCGTGCGTCCACACATAGGTGACGGGCAGCCGCATCATGGCGGCCAGCCGCACCGAGGGCCGCATGTAGTCGGAGAACACCAGGAAGGTGCCGCCGTAGGGCCGGGTGCCGCCGTGCAGGGCGATGCCGTTGAGGATCGCCCCCATGGCGTGCTCGCGGACGCCGAAGTGGAGGGTGCGGCCGTAGCGGTGGCCGGGGTGGGCGCGGGTGGCGAACGCCTCGGGGACGAAGGACGGCTCGCCCTTCATGGTGGTGCCGTTGCTGTCGGCCAGGTCGGCGGAGCCGCCCCACAGTTCGGGCAGCACGGCCGCCAGGGAGCTGAGCACCTCGCCGGAGGCCCGGCGGGTGGCGATCTCCTGTCCGGGTTCGAAGGTGGGCAGGGCGTCCGTCCAGCCGGCCGGCAGCCGGCGCTCGGCCAGCCGGTCGTAGAGGGCGGCGCGGTGCGGGTGGGCGGCGCGCCAGCGGTCGAAGTCCCGCTGCCAGGCGGCGTGGGCGGCCCGGCCGCGGTCGAGGGCCCGGCGGGTGTGGGCGAGCACCTCGGGCGGCACCTGGAAGGTGCGGTCGGGGTCCAGGCCCAGGGCAGCCTTGGTGGCGGCGGCCTCGGCGGGGCCGAGCGGCGCGCCGTGCACCTCGCCGGTGTCGCGCTTGGTGGGCGCGGGCCAGCCGATGACGGTGCGCAGGGCCACGATGGAGGGCCGGTGGGCCTCGTCTCGGGCGGCGGCCAGGGCGGCGTAGAGGGCGGGCATGTTCTCCAGGTAGCCGCCCTCGGGGGTGGTCCAGTCGACCTCGCGGACGTGCCAGCCGTAGGCGCGGTAGCGGGCGAGGACGTCCTCGGACTGGGAGATGCGGGTGTCGCCCTCCAGGGAGATCCGGTTGTCGTCGTAGAGCACCACGAGGTTGTTCAGCCGCTGGTGGCCGGCGAGCGAGCTGGCCTCGTGGCTGATGCCCTCCTCCAGGTCACCGTCGGAGGCGAAGACCCAGATGGTGTGGTCGAACGGGGAGGTGCCGGCGGGGGCGTCGGGGTCGAACAGGCCGCGTTCGCGGCGGGCGGCCATCGCCATGCCGACGGCGTTGGCCAGGCCCTGGCCGAGCGGCCCCGTGGTGGTCTCCACGCCGGGGGTCAGCCCGTGCTCGGGGTGGCCGGGGGTGCGGCTGTCGGCCTTGCGCAGGGCCTTGAGGTCGTCCAGTTCGAGCCCGTAGCCGCAGAGGTGGAGCTGGTTGTAGAGGGTGAGGGCGGCGTGGCCGCAGGAGAGGACGAAGCGGTCGCGGCCGGCCCAGCCGGGGTCGGCCGGGTCGTGCCGCAGCAGCCGCTGGAAGAGCAGGTGCGCGGCCGGGGCGAGGCTCATCGCGGTGCCGGGGTGGCCGTGGCCGGCGGCCTCCACCGCGTCCACGGCCAGGGCGCGGGCGACGGCCACGGCCCGGTCGTCGAGGCGGCCCCAGGAGTAGCCGTCCATGGGGGTGCCGCACAGGTTCCAGCCGGGGCCGCCGGCGCTGTCGCCGGCCGGGGTGGCGGCCGGGTTCTCGGTCACGGTCGTCATGACGCCAGTACCTCCGTCATCAGTCCGCCGGTGATCCGTACGCCGTCCTGGGTGAGGACCGACTCGGCGTGGAACTGCATCGAGGCGAAGTGGGGGCCGCGCAGGGCGTGCACCTCGCCGGTGGCCGGGTCGCGGCTGACCTCCACCGCGCCGATGCCGGGGCAGTCGACCTTGTCGTCCCGGCTGCGGGCGGCGAAGGTGTTGTAGAAGCCGACCCGCTCCCGGCTGCCGAAGAGGTCGATCGCGCGCTGCACGCCCTGGTTGGGCACGTCCCGGCGGACCAGGTCGAAGCCGAGCCGCAGCGAGAGCACCTGGTGGCTGAGGCAGACGGCGAGGAACCGGCGCCGCTCGGCGAGCAGCCGGTCCACGGCCGCCCGCAGGTGGGCGATCTTGGGGTGGTCGGCGTCCCGGGGGTCGCCGGGGCCGGGGCCCATCACCACCAGGTCGTGGCCGTCGAAGGAGTACGGCTCGTCGAAGCGGCGCACGGTCACCGACAGGCCGAGCGAGCGCAGCTGGTGGTCGATCATGGAGGTGAAGGTGTCCTCGGCGTCGACGACCAGCACCCGCCGGCCCTCCAGGGTCGGCGCCGGGCGGGAGCGGGTGGCGTCCTGCGACAGCCAGAAGCCCGCGATGGTGGCGTTGCGCCGCTCCAGGGCGGCCCGCACGGTGGGGTGCTCGCCGAAGCGCAGCGGCCCGGGGTCCTCCAGGGCGGCCAGCAGCCCGGAGGCCTTGGCCCGGGTCTCGGCCACCTCCGAGGCCGGGTCGGAGTGGCGCACCAGCGTCGCGCCCACCCCGATGGACACCCGGCCGCCCGCGTCGATCTCGGCGGTGCGGATGAGGATGGAGGAGTCGAGGGTGCGCTCGCCCTCGACGTCCCGCCCGATGAGGGCGACCACCCCGCTGTAGTAGCCGCGGCCGTGCGGCTCGTACCGGCCGATGACCCGGCAGGCGCTCTCCAGCGGGCTGCCGGTGACGGTGGGCGCGAACATCGTCTCGCGCAGGATCTCGCGCGGATCGCGCCGGGAGCGGCCCTCGATGAAGTACTCGGTGTGCGCCAGGCGGGCCATCTCCTTGAGGTACGGGCCCACCACCCGGCCGCCGGTGTCGCAGATCCGGGCCATCATCTTCAGTTCCTCGTCGACGACCATGTACAGCTCGTCGGCCTCCTTGCGGTCGGCGAGGAAGTCCATGACCTCCGGCAGGGTGGGGCCGGTCGGCGGGTAGCGGTAGGTGCCGCTGATCGGGTTCATCACGGCGACGCCGTCGCGCAGGCTGATGTGGCGCTCGGGGGTGGCCCCGACGAAGGTGCGCTCGCCGGTGTGGACGACGAAGGTCCAGTAGGCGCCCGACTCGCGGCGCAGCAGCCGGCGGAAGAACGTCAGGGCGTGCAGCGGGGTCCAGCCGCCGATGTCGGCGACGAAGGAGCGCTTGATGACGAAGTTGGCGCCCTCGCCCTCGCCGATCTCGTCGGCGATGACCTTGCGGACGATCTCGGCGTAGGTGTCGTCGTCGGTGTCGAAGTGGCCGCCGGACAGGTCGATGGGCAGCTCGGGGATGCGGGCCAGGACGGATTCCACGGGCAGGGTGTCCTGCTCGGTGATCCGCATCGCGATCAGCGGGGCGCCGTCGTCGGTGGCGTGGAAGCCGCGCTCGGCGATCTGCCGGTAGGGCACGAGCGCCAGCACCTCCTGGCGCGGGCCGGCCTCCGCACCGGCCCGCCGACCGTCGGTGCCGGCGGCGGCCGGCGCGGGCAGCGGGATGTCCGCCAGGGTGTCCGGCGTGGACACCTCCCCGATCAGTACGTCGAGCACCTCGGCGCCGTTGGTCTCGGGCCGGTGCAGCAGGGCGAACGGCAGGGACCCGCCCGCCAGTATCCGGTCGAGCGGCCGCGCCGCCGGCCGTCGTTCGCGAGCGCCGGTGTCGGTCATGCCAGAACCTCCTTCGCGGTGAGGACCATCGCGCAGCGCTGGGCCGCGTACTCGACGGCGAGCCGGTGGTAGTCGGCGGAGAAGTCGCCGATGGCGTCGGCGACCAGGAAGGTGCGGATGTCGTTGGTGAACGCCTCCACGGCGGTCATCAGCACGCCCACATGGGCGTAGACCCCGCACAGGACGAGCTGGTCGCGGCCCGTCTCGCGCATCCGCGCCAGCAGGTCGGAACGGAAGAAGGCGCTGTAGCGCCACTTGGTGAACACCCAGTCGCCGGGGGCGGGGGCCAGCGCGTCGACCACGCGCCGGTCCTCGGGGGCGGTGCGCATGCCCGGCCCCCAGAAGTCCTTGAGCAGGCCCCGCTGTTCCTCGGTCATGCCCCCCGGCTGGGCGGTGTAGGCCACCGGGATGCCGAGAGCGGCGCACCGCTCCCGCAGCAGGGCGGCGTTGTCGACGATCTGCGCGCGCAGGGCCGGCGGGAAGGGCTTGAGGAAGTAGCGCTGCATGTCGTGGAGGAGCAGGACCGCGCGGTCGGGGTCCACGCTCCAGCGCACGGTGTTCTCGGGCAGCTCGCCCGGGGTGGGCAGGGAGTACGGCTCGATGGGGGGTATGCCGGGCATGGCGTCCCTCTCCTGGGGTGACTGGGGGGGTTCCTTCACGGGCGGTCCGGCCGGGGGCCGCCGCCGGGCGTCGTCGTCACCT
>NZ_JBPQTV010000414.1:0-4844 GCF_051386515.1 Streptomyces sp. URMC 123
GCTCCGCCCCCGAACCTTTTTTCTGGTCCCGCGCCGGAGGCGCGGGACCAGGGGTGGGGCGGGGCGGCGGAGCCCCCGGGATTGGGCGTCGGGCGCGGACCGCAGGTCAGCCCGTGTTGCGGAGCCCCGCCGCCACCCCGTTCACCGTCAGCAGCAGCGCCCGCGACAGCAGCGGGTCCGCCGGCTCGCCCCGCTCCGCCGCCCGCCGCTGCCGCGCCAGCAGCGCGACCTGGAGGTAGGAGATCGGGTCGAGGTACGCGTCCCGGACCCGCAGCGTCTGCCGGAGCACCGGATTCGCGTCGAGCAGCTCCTTCTCGCCCGTGATCCGCAGCACCTCCGCCACCGTCAGCGCGTGCTCCTCCTCGATGTCCTCGAACACGTGCCGCAGTTCCGCCGGGACCAGCGTGTCCACGTAGTGCCGGGCGATCCGCAGGTCCGTCTTGGCGAGGGTCATCTCGACGTTGGACAGGAAGTTGCGGAAGAAGTGCCACCGCTGGTGCATCTCCTCCAGCACCGAGTCCAGACCCGCCTCGCGCGCGGCCCGGAGCCCCGAGCCGACCCCGTACCAGCCGGGGACGATCTGCCGGGACTGGGTCCAGCCGAAGACCCACGGGATGGCGCGGAGCCCGTCCAGGCCGGCGCCGGAGTCCGGCCGGCGGGAGGGCCGGGAGCCCAGGTGCAGATCGGCGAGCTGGTCGACCGGGGTCGAGGCGAAGAAGTACGCCGGCAGATCGGGGTCCTCCACCAGCCGGCGGTACGCCGCGTGCGCCGCGTCCGAGACCGTGTCCATCGCCGCGTCCCAGCGCGCCAGCGCCTCGTCGGACTGGCGCGGCGCCGTGTGCAGCGCGGACGCCTGGAGCGTGGCCGCGACGGTCAGCTCCAGGTTCTCCCGGGCCAGCGACGGCACCAGGTACTTGTCGCTGATGACCTCGCCCTGCTCGGTCACCTTGATCTCGCCCTCGAGCGTGCCCCACGGCTGCGCGAGGATCGCGTCGTGGGAGGGGCCGCCACCGCGGCCGACCGTGCCGCCGCGGCCGTGGAACAGCCGCAGCCGTACGCCGTACCGGTGGGCGACGTCCCGCAGCCGCCGCTGCGCCCGGTGGATCTCCCACTGCGAGGTGGTGATGCCGCCGAACTTGGAGGAGTCGGAGTAGCCGAGCATGACCTCCTGGACGTCGCCGCGCAGGGCGACCAGCCGCCGGTAGGAGGGGTCGGCGAGCATCTCGTCGAGGATGACGTCGGCCGCGCGGAGCTCGTCCGTGGTCTCCAGCAGCGGCACGATGCCGATCTTCGCCCAGCCGGCGTGGAGGTCGAGCAGCCCGGCCTCGCGCGCCAGCACGGCCGCCGCGAAGACGTCGTCCGCGCCCTGGCACATGGAGATGATGTACGACTCGACGACCTCGGGGCCGAACCGCTCCAGCGCGTCCGCGACCGTGCGGAACACCCCGAGCGTGCGGGCCCCCGCGTCGTCCAGCGGCGCCGGGGTCGGGGCGAGCGGCCGGCGCGAGCGCAGCTCCTTGGCGAGCAGCTTGCGCCGGTAGTCGCGGGGCATGTCGGCGTAGCGCCAGGACTCCTCGCCGAGCCGGTCGAACAGCTGGCCGAGCGCGTGGTGGTGGGCGTCGGCGTGCTCGCGGACGTCCATCGTGGCGAGCTGGAGCCCGAAGGCGGCCAGCGTGCGGATGATGCGGTCCATTCGCCCGTCGGCGAAGAGCCCGCAGCGGTGGGCGCGCAGCGACTCCTGAATGAGGGTCAGGTCGTGCAGCAGCTCGGCGGTGCCGAGGTAGTCCCGGCCGGGCTGGTGCGGGGTGCCGGCCGCGAGCCGCTCGCGGGTGTTGACGAGCTTCTGCCGGACACAGGTGGCCTTGAGCCGGTACGGCTCCTCGGCGTTGAGCCGCTTGTAGCGGGGGCTGATCTCGGGCAGCAGCTCCAGATCGGTCCGGAGCGAGTCGAGCAGCTCCTCCGTGGCGCCGGTGTAGCGGATGGAGTTCGACAGCAGCCCGCGCAGCCCGTCGACGAGCTCGATGGCGTCGGTGATGCCGTGCTCGTGCTGGAGGATCAGCACCTCGCGGGTGACCTCGGGGGTGACGTTGGGGTTGCCGTCGCGGTCGCCGCCGATCCAGGTGCCGAACGTCAGGGGCCGGGTGCCCGGGGGCAGTTCGACGCCGACCCGCTCCAGCTCGGCGGCGAGGTCCTCCAGGACGTCACCGACGGCCCCGGCGTGGAGTTCGTCGAGGTAGTAGATGGCGTTGCGGGACTCGTCGGCCGGCTCGGGGCGGGCCACGCGCAGCTCGTCGGTCTGCCAGATGAGGTCGATGTTCTCGGCGAGCCGCAGGTCGGTGCGGCGCCGGTCGCCGTCGTGGGGCGCCTCCAGCAGGGCCGCGATCCGGCGCAGCTTGTTGAGGACGCTGCGGCGGGCGGCCTCGGTGGGGTGGGCGGTGAAGACCGGCCGGACGTTGAGGTTCCGCACGGTGCGGCGGACGTGCTCGGGGTCGGCGTCCTTGAGGCGGTCGGCGGTGCGCGCCAGCAGTCCGCCCTCCGCCGCGCGCCGTGCGCGCAGCTCCTTGCCCCGGTGCACCTGTTCGGTGACGTTCGCCAGATGGAAGTAGGTGGAGAAGGCGCGCACCAGCTTGGCCGCGGTCTCCGGATCGGTCCTGCTCAGCAGGGCCGCGGCCGCCTCGCCGTCACTGCGGGTGAGCGCGCGGACGCGCTCCACCAGGTCGAGGAGGTCCTGGCCCTCCTGGCGGACGAGGGTCTCGCCGAGCAATTCACCGAGACGGCGGATGTCGGCGCGCAACTGTGCGTTGTCGGTCGTCGGCTCCGGTCCGACGGCGGCCGGAGGGGTGATGTCGGCACTGCTCACAGGTGCGGCTCCTTGCAGGTCGAGCACGTCTGGAGGGTTGCGGACCGCGCTGTCCGACGCTCACCAGGATAGGTGGCGGCCCGCCGCGTCGTTGTCCACGGCCTCTTGCCCGCGCGCTCAGCGCTGCCATACTTACGAAGCCGTAGGTTACGGTTCCGTAGCCATGCCCCCAGTCCGTGAGGGACTCCTGTATGACCACTAGCCCCGATCTGATCGACAAAGCTCCGCAGGCCGACAGCCCGACCTCCTCCCCCGCCCAGGCCCTGCCGGTGGGCACGCTCGGAGGGGACAGCAAGCGTTCGATCGAACAGATCGCGCTGCTGCTGTTCATCACCATCCCCTTCGTCGCCCTGCTCGCGGCGGTCCCGCTGGCGTGGGGCTGGGGGGTGAGCTGGCTCGACCTGGGCCTCATGACCTTCATGTACTTCCTGGGTTGCCATGGGATCACCATCGGCTACCACCGGTACTTCACCCATGGCTCCTTCAAGGCGAAGCGCCCGCTGCGGATCGCCCTGGCCGTCGCCGGGTCGTTGGCGGTCGAGGGGCCGGTGGTGCGCTGGGTCGCCGACCACCGCAAGCACCACAAGTTCTCCGACGCCGAGGGCGACCCGCACTCCCCGTGGCGCTTCGGCGAGACCGTGCCGGCCCTGATGAAGGGCCTGTGGTGGGCGCACATCGGCTGGATGTTCGACGAGGAGCGAACCCCGCAGCAGAAATACGCGCCCGACCTGATCAAGGACCCGGCGATCCGCCGCGTCTCCCGCCAGTTCGTGCTGTGGACCACGGTGTCGCTGCTGTTCCCGGCCCTGGTCGGCGGCCTGGTGACCTGGTCCTGGCAGGGCGCGGTGACCGCGTTCTTCTGGGGCTCCCTGGTGCGGGTGGCGCTGCTGCACCACGTGACCTGGTCGATCAACTCGATCTGTCACGCCGTGGGCAAGCGGCCCTTCAAGTCCCGTGACCGCTCCGGCAACGTCTGGTGGCTGGCCGTGCTGTCCTGCGGCGAGTCCTGGCACAACCTGCACCACGCCGACCCCACCTCGGCCCGGCACGGCGTGATGCGCGGGCAGATCGACTCCAGCGCCCGGCTGATCCGCTGGTTCGAGAAGCTGGGCTGGGCGTACGACGTGCGCTGGCCCTCCGAGTCCCGGCTCGACGCCCGCCGGCAGGACCCCGCCGAGGGACAGGCCCAGGAGCCGGTGGCCGCGGGCGCGGACCAGGGCGGCGCCGCGAAGGCGGCATGATTGACGGCGTGGCGATCGACGGCAGTGGCGACAGCGAGAAATCCCGGACCTCCAGCGCGGGGGCCCGGCGGGCCCGGCGGGTCCGGATGACCGGCAAGGAGCGCCGGGAGCAGTTGCTGGACATCGGTCGCGCCCTCTTCGCCGAGAAGGGCTTCGAGGGCACCTCGGTGGAGGAGATCGCGGCGAAGGCCGGGGTCTCCAAGCCGGTGGTGTACGAGCACTTCGGCGGCAAGGAGGGTCTGTACGCCGTCGTGGTGGACCGCGAGATGCGGCAGCTGCTGGACATGGTGACCGGGGCGCTGACCGCGGGGCACCCGCGGGAGCTGCTGGAACAGGCCGCGTTCGCGCTGCTCGACTACATCGAGTCCTATACGGACGGCTTCCGCATCCTGGTCCGCGACTCCCCCGTGGCGCAGTCCACGGGCACGTTCGCCTCCCTGATCAGCGATATCGCGACCCAGGTCGAGGACATCCTCGGGCTGGAGTTCAAGGCCCGCGGCTTCGACCCGAAGCTGGCGCCGCTGTACGCGCAGGCGCTGGTGGGAATGGTGGCCCTGACCGGGCAGTGGTGGCTGGACGTGCGCAAGCCCAAGAAGCCGGAGGTCGCGGCGCACCTGGTGAATCTGGCGTGGCACGGGCTCGACGGGCTCGAGGCGAAGCCGCGCCTGGTGGGCCACCGGCGGTCCTGACCGCCGGCCGGCCGGGCCGGGGGGGGGGGGGGGGGGGGGGGGGGGGGGGGGGGG
>NZ_JBPQTV010000415.1:0-4838 GCF_051386515.1 Streptomyces sp. URMC 123
CCCCCCCCCCCCCCCCCCCCCCCCCCCCCCCCCCCCCGGCCGCGGAGCGCTCCCCGTACGCCCCTCACACCCCGCGGCCGCCGCGGGTCACATCTCGCCGGCCTCCTCGACCAGCACGAACGCCGTCTTGCCGTCGAGCGACTCGCGGACGACGTCCGCGTGCCCCGCGTGCCGGGCGATCTCCTCGATCAGATGGAGCAGCAGCCACCGCATGGACCGCTCGCTGTTCGGCGGGAACCAGGGCGCCTCGGGCAGCGGGAACGTCGCGTCCAGGTCGGGCAGCTCGCGGACGAACCGCTCGGTGTCCCGGGCCACGTCCTGCCAGTGCGCGAGCACGCTCTCGACCGTCTCCTCGCCCTCCAGGCGGTGGCTGCCGTCCCAGTTGGACTCGTCCCGCTCGACCGCGGGCGACAGGCCCTGCGCCATGAGCACCCACCCCTGCTCGACCTCCGCGCAGTGCTTGGCGAGGCCGGCGAGGGTCAGTTCGCTCTTCGACGGCCGCGCGACGGCCTGCTCGGCGGTCAGCCCCAGCAGCGCCCGCCGGATGCCGCCGCGCTGGGCCTCCAGGAAGTGCAGCAGGGCGCCGCGCTCGTCACCGGGGGTCTCGGCCTGCACAAGAGTGGGCATGGGGTTCGCCTTCCGTCGGGGTGCTTCCCTCTGACACCGCATACGTTAGGGAGAGTTGCGGACAGGTACGGTCCGCGAGTGTCAGCGGGTTTCCGCGATTCCCGCGATTCCCGCGGGACCAGCGGGACCCGCGGGGCGCCGCGCCCGCTCAAGGGCCCTTCAGAAGGGGAAGCGGCTGCGCCCGTGCTGAATGGAGATCCACTTCTGCGTGGTGAACGCCTCCACCATGGAGTCCCCGTTCAGCCGCCCCAGTCCGGAGTGCTTCTCGCCGCCGAAGGCCACGATCGGCTCGTCGTGCACCGTGCTGTCGTTGATGTGCACCATGCCGCTCTCGATGCGCTGGGCGATCCGCACCCCCCGCTCCACATCCGCGGTGTGCACGGCGCCGCTGAGCCCGTACGGGGTGTCGTTGGCGATCCGTACGGCCTCCTCGTCGCCGTCGAACGGCACCACGACCACCACCGGGCCGAAGATCTCCTGGCCGAGGACGGGCGAGTCGGCGGGGAGGCCCGTGAGCACGGTGGGGGCCATCAGATTGCCCTCCGTGCGGCCCCGCACCAGCGCCGTGGCGCCGGCGTCCACGGTCTGCTCGACGAGGGTGGCGATGGCCTCCGTCTGGGAGGAGTTGATCAGGGGGCCGATGTGGGTCTCCGGGTCGGCCGGGTCCCCCACCTTCAGGGTCTCGACCTTGGCCACGAACTTCTCGGTGAACTCCCGCTCCACGGAGCGGTCCACCAGCACCCGGTTGGCCGCCATGCAGACCTGCCCCTGGTGGACGAAGCGGCTGAAGACCGCCGCGTCCACGGCGTAGTCCAGGTCGGCGTCGTCCAGCACGATCAGCGCGCTGTTGCCGCCGAGCTCCAGCACCACCCGCTTGAAGTGGGCGGCGGCCACGGTGGCCACATGGCGGCCGACCTTGTCGGAGCCGGTGAACGAGATGACCTTGGGCACGGGGTGCTCGATCAGCGCGTCCCCTATCTCCGCGATGTCGGTGACCACCACATTGAGCAACCCGGCCGGCAGCCCCGCGTCCTCGAAGACCTTGGCGACCAGGCCGCCGCCGACGATCGGGGTGTTCTGGTGCGGCTTGAGCACGACCGCGTTGCCCAGGGCGAGCGCCGGCGCCACGGACTTGATGGAGAGCAGGAAGGGGAAGTTGAACGGGCTGATGACGCTGACGACACCCACCGGCAGGCGGTAGACGCGGTTCTCCTTGCCGTCCACGGGCGAGGGGACCAGCCGCCCCTCCGGGCGCAGCGCGAGCTGCATCGCCTCCCGCAGGAACTCCTTGGCGAGGTGGAGCTCGAACGCCGCCTTGGTGCGCGTGCCGCCCAGCTCCGCGATGATCGCCTCGGTGATCTCCTCCTCGCGGTCCTCGACGAGACGCAGCGCCCGCTCGAAGACCAGCCGGCGGGCGTACGGGTTGGTGGCGGCCCACGCGCGCTGTGCCCGCTCCGCCGCCCGGTACGCCTGGTCCACCTCGCCGACGGTGGCGACGGTTATGGAGGCGAGCTTCTCCCCGTTGTAGGGGTTGAAGTCGATGATGTCCCAGGAGCCGCTGCCGGCCCGCCACTCGCCGTCGATGTACTGGTGTGCCAGCTCTGTGAAGTAGGACATGCCATCCCTATCTGGAGGCCGCCGCACCCGCTGGGGGCGCCGCGGACGAGGTTGCGGGCCCTGACGGAGCGTCATCCTACTTACGTACCGGCGTGGTTGGGCCGGGTGGGGCACAGCCGTCGCACCGCGCGGGTCACAGCTGCCGGAGCGGGCCGGTCACGGCTGCCGGAGCGGGCCGGTCACAGCCGCTGGAGCAGGTGGGCGAGCAGCTCGCGGCTGTCCTCCGGCGCGAGGCTGTCGGCGTGCAGCCGCTCCATCACCCGCTCGTACTGGGCCACGTCGTCCGGCTTGTCGAGATAGAGGGCGCTGGTCAGCTGCTCCAGATAGACCACGTCCGACAGGTCGGACTCCGGGAAGCGCAGCAGGGTGAAGGCACCGCTCTCGCCGGCGTGCCCGCCGAAGGAGAACGGCATGACCTGGAGCGTCACCGTGGGCCACTCCGAGACCTCCACGAGGTGCCGGAGCTGGCCGCGCATGACGGCGCGGCTGCCGTACGGCCGGTGCAGCGCGGCCTCGTCGAGCACCACGTGGAAGTGCGGCCCGTGCTCGGACACCAGCAGCTTCTGGCGCTCCAGCCGCAGCGCCACCCGCCGGTCGATCTCCGCGCGGGAGGCGTCCGGCTGGCCCCGGGTGACCACCGCGTGGACGTAGTCCTCGGTCTGCACCAGGCCGTGCACGAACTGCACCTCGTAGGCGCGGATGGAGGAGGCGGCGCCCTCCAGCCCCACATAGGTCTGGAACCACCCGGGGAGCACATCGCCGTAACTGTGCCACCAGCCGGTGACATTGGCCTCCCGGGCCAGGCCCAGCAGCGCCGCGCGCTCGGCCTCGTCGGTGACCCCGTACAGCGTGAGCAGGTCCTCGACGTCCCGCGCCTTGAAGCTCACCCGGCCCAACTCCATGCGGCTGATTTTCGATTCGGAGGCGCGGATCGAGTATCCGGCGGCCTCACGGGTCACGCCCCGGGCCTCGCGCAGCCGCCTGAGTTGCGAGCCGAGAAGGATGCGACGCACCACCGAGCCGCTCGAACCGCCTGCCGCGCCCGTGCCGTCGACGCCGCTCATGGTGCCTCCGCTTCCCCCGGCGACCGCCGGGCGAGCCTTCCGTTCCGGCTGCACTGTGCTCATGTCGCGACTACCCGTCTCCGTTGGTGGATGCACTGCGACCGTTCAACGGGGCGCAGTCTGCCACCTCCGGGTTCCATTGCGTGCCCGTCCGGTTACGGAGACGGAAAGTGGACGGCAGGGCTACGAAAGTGGACGTAGGAAGAATTGGGAGCGAAGTAGCCCCTGGCCCCCCACAACGGGCGCGTGCACGTGCATCTGCCCTTGCATCTGCCCTAAGCATTGGTAACGATGGTGCTCGCAGCACCTGCACGCCGCCTTGACTGATTCCGATTGGCCAGGAGTGCCTCGCATGGGGACCCACGGATCGACCATGCTCGCGCCGCTACGGCAGGGGCTCCCGCCGGTCGACCCCGCCGCGGTCTCGAGCTCCGCTTCCTGTCCTCTGCTCTCCCGGTACGAATCCGTCAAGGGGGCCCGCGAGTTCACCAGGTCGTCGCTGGAGCGATGGGATCTGGCCGATCACTTCGACAGCGTCGCGCTGGTCGTATCGGAACTCGTCACCAACGCCCTGCGGCACGCCCTCCCCCGGGAGGGGGCGAGCGATCCGCACGCCCAGCCGCCCGGCCATGCGCCGGCGGTGCGGCTCCACCTTATGCGCTGGACCTCACGCCTGGTGTGCGCGGTGCGCGACCCCAGCGACGAGTCCCCGCTGCCGGGGCCGGACGAGCTGCGGCCGGCCGCCGTCCCCGGGCCGGAGGCGGGGTCGCGGACGCAGACACATACGCAGGCGCAGACGGCGTGCGACGCGCTGATCGCGGAGGCGGAGTCGGGGCGCGGCCTCCATCTGGTGGAGGCGTTCAGCGACAGCTGGGGGTGGCACCCGCTCGCGGGGAGGCTGCGCGGCAAGGTGGTCTGGGCGCTGTTCCGGCTGCCGCCGGCGATGCCCTGACGGACGACGCGGGGCCGGTGTTCCGGTCGGCCGCGGCTCCGATTTCCCGGGGCGGGCGCCGACGGTCGCCGTCAGCCGCCGCCGTCGGCGGCCGTCAGTCGCCGTCAGTCGCCGTCAGTCGTCGTCAGTCGTCGTCAGTCGTCGTCAGTCGCCGAGGAGATAGTCGAACTCCCCGTCCTTGATGCCGAGCAGCATCGCCTCGACCTCGGCCGGGGTGTAGATGAGGGCCGGACCGTCCGGATGGCGGGAGTTGCGGACGGCCACATCGCCGCCGGGCAGCCTCGCGAACTCGACGCAGGCGCCCTGGGAGTTGCTGTGACGGCTCTTGCGCCACTCGATCCCCTGGAGATCCGTGGCCGCCATGCCGTTGTACGGGTGGTGCACAGGAGACTCCTGGAGATGCGTGGGGGGTGGGGCCCCTCCGGTGGATCGTTGAAGGGGGCAACTGAGCTGGATCATAACTCCGTTCATGTGCCCCTGCACGGGACGATGCACGTGCAGCCGCACTCTCGCCGCTGGTCTCGACATAGACGTGCGCCACGCCCCCGAGGTCCGGCCGCTGGCCGGAAGCTCGGGGG
>NZ_JBPQTV010000416.1:0-4824 GCF_051386515.1 Streptomyces sp. URMC 123
CCCGCTACCTCGACAGCCCCTATCCCACCGCCCGCCTGCGCGCCCGCGTGGGCGAGCCGCCCCGACCCGCTCGCCGCGTCCTGGTGGTCGGCAGCCATCAGTCCGCCGTCGACGCGGCGCTGCTGCTGTGCCGTGACGGGCACCGCACCACCATGACGTCCCCCTCGGGCCGGCTGCCCGCCGTCCGCACCTCCCTGGCCCTCCCCACCCGGCCACTGCCGCCCCTGGAGCGGATCGCGGGGCTCGACCCGGCCGATCCGCTGCTCGATCTGCGGCTCACCCGGCGGGTCGTCGAGGCCGTCCGGCTGCTCGACCCGCGCCCGCTGCGCCGGCAGGTCGCGCACGGCACCGACCCCGCCGAGCGGCTCCGGGAGGAGATCCGCCTGGTCGAGGAGGGCGCGTGCGCGTGGCCGGGGGTGGTGCTGGGCCTCATGGAGGCGCTCATCGAGCTCGGGCCCGCCCTCACCCCCGCGGAGCGCGGCGCCCTGCTCGCCCGCCACCAGTGGTTCGTCGGGCGCTACGCCACCGCCATGACGGTCGTCAACGCCCGCCGGCTGCTGGCCCACTTCGACGCCGGCGCGCTGCGGCTGCGCGGCTACCCCGCCCGGATCGAGGCGCTGCCCGCCGGCTGGCGGGTGACCTGGCAGGACGGCACGGCGGACCGCTTCGACCACGTGGTGAACGCGACCGGTTTCCACCTCCCCGAGATCTTCCCCGAGGTCCCCAGGGAAGTCCCCGAGGACTTCCCCGAGGCGAGGCGCGGCGGCGTACGGCTGCTGGACCCCCCGCCGGGCGCCCGCCCCCTCGCCGGGCTCGGCCCCGATCTGCGCGTACGAGGGGAGGCGACGGCGGCCCCCGAGCGGATCTGGGTGGTGGGCGTGGGCACGCACCCGCGGGTGCCGTTCTCCAACCATCTGCGCAACGTCACCCGCCAGGCGCGCCATGTGGCACGCCAGTTGTGCGGCGCCGGGCAGCTGTGAGGCCCTTGACCGGACGGCCGAGCGACCCGGGCGACCGGGCGGCCGGGGAACGATCGCCACCCTTCCCCATGGATGGAACACGTTCTACTGTGTGCGCCGCCGGAGAGACCCGGGACCGTGACCCCAGGAGGCGCCGTGCACCTCGACCACACCCCCGCGCAGCGCCGGCTGCGCTCCGAGCTGCGTGCCTACTTCGCCGAGCTGGCTCCGGAGAGCGCCCGGCCCCACCACACCGACATCGCCGCCCAGAAGCGGTTCTACCGCGAGACCATCCGCCGACTGGGCACCGACGGCTGGCTCGGCGTCGGCTGGCCGACGGAGTACGGGGGCCGCGGGCTCACCCCGGCGGAACAGTTCGTCTTCTTCGACGAGGCGGCCGCCGCCGGTGTCCCGCTGCCCCTCATGGCGCTGGGCACCGTCGGCCCCACCCTGATGCGCTACGGCACCGACGCCCAGAAGGCGCACTACCTGCCGAAGATCCTCTCCGGCGAGATCGACTTCGCCATCGGCTACAGCGAACCGGACGCCGGCACCGACCTCGCCGCCCTCCGCACCCGGGCCGTGCGCGACGGGGACGACTACGTCATCGACGGCCAGAAGATCTGGACCACCAACGGGGACACCGCGGAGTGGGTCTGGCTCGCCGCCCGCACGGACCCGGACGCGCCGCCGCACAAGGGCATCTCCATCCTGCTGGTGCCGACCGACGCGCCGGGGTACTCCTGCACCCTCATCAACACCATCGCCACGCACGACACCACGGCGAGCCACTACGACGGCGTACGGGTGCCGCGCGGCCATCTCGTCGGCCGGGAGAACGAGGGCTGGAAGCTCATCACGACCCAGCTCAACCACGAGCGGGTCATCCTGGCGGCGCACGGCACGACCGCGATCCGCGCGCTGCACGACGTGCGGCGCTGGGCGGCCGACACCAAGCTCGCCGACGGGCGGCGGGTCATCGACCTCGCCTGGGTGCGGAGCCTGCTCGCCCGCACCCACGCCCGGCTCGACGCCATGAAGCTGCTCAACTGGCGCATGGTGGACGCCCTCCAGCGCTCCGCGCTCACCCCGCAGGACGCCTCCGCGGTGAAGGTCTACGGCAGTGAGGCCCGGCGCGACGCCTACGCCTGGCTGATGGAGGTGGTCGGCGCGGCCGGGCCGCTCAAGGAGGGCTCCGCCGGCGCGGTGCTCCGGGGCGAGCTGGAACGCGGCTACCGGACCGCCGTCATCTTCACCTTCGGCGGCGGCAACAACGAGATCCAGCGGGAGATCATCTCCTGGATCGGGCTGGGCATGCCCCGGGTGCGGCGGTGACCTCGCGAGCGCCCCGGCGCGGCGAAACCCGGCAGGGCGAGGCCCGCCCGTACGGCGACGGTGCCCGGCGCGATGACGCCCGGCGCGGCGACGCCCGGCCGTACGGCGACGCGGCCCACCTCGACGCGGCCCGGCACGACGGCGACCCCGGGCTGTTCGGCCCCGCCTCCGTCACCTGGCAGCTCCACGCCGACCCCATGATGTGGGTCGCCGGCATCCGCGCGCTCTTCCTCCAGGCGCTGCACCCCCGCGCCGTACGGGGCGTCGCCCAGAACAGCGACTTCCGGCGCGACGCCTGGGGCCGGCTGCTGCGCACCGTCGACTTCGTCGGCACCCTCACCTACGGCACCACCGCCGCGGCGGAGCGGGCCGGTGCCCGGGTGCGCGGCATCCACCGCAGGCTGTCCGCCGTCGACCCGGCCACGGGCGAGCGCTACGCCGTCGACGAGCCGGAGCTGCTGTGCTGGGTGCACTGCGCCGAGGCCGACTCCTTCCTCCATGTGGTGCGCCGCTCCGGCTTCCCGCTCACCGACGCCCAGGCGGACCGCTATCTCGCCGAACGGCGGCGCGCCGTCCGCCTGGTAGGGCTGGACCCGGCCGCGGTGCCCGGCGACACCGCCGGCCTCGCCGCCTACCTGGCCGCGACGCGGCCCCGGCTCGCCGCCACCCCGGAGGCGCGGGAGATCGCCGCCTTTCTGCTGCGACCGCCCGTACCCCTTCCGCTCGTTCCGGCGCGTGAGGCGATCTGGGGGCGTGTGGCCTCACTCGCCCGTGCGGCTCTGCCCCCGCACGCCCAGGCGCTCTACGGCCGCCCGGCTCCCGATCCGCGGGCCGTCACCCGCCGGCTCCGGGCCATGGGGCGACTTCTGCGGGCCGTTCCGCCCGATCTGCGGTGGAAAATGCCCCCGGGGCACCTCCGGCGGGCCCTCGAACGCCTCGGCCCGGGCGCGCGCCCTTCCCCCGACAAACTCCCCGGCCCGGCCGCCGGACTGGCCATACTGGACGAGCCGGGGAGGGCGGGGCGAGACGACGGGGGCGACGGCACGCGATGGGGGAGACCAGGCTGATCCACGGCCGGTACCGGCTGCTCGACCTGATCGGGCGCGGGGGCATGGGCGAGGTGTGGCGGGCGCGGGACGAGTCCCTGGGCCGGGGGGTGGCGGTGAAGTGCCTCAAACCCATGGGCGCCCAGCACGACGGCTCCTTCACCCGGGTGCTGCGCGAGCGCTTCCGCAGGGAGGCCCGGGTCGCGGCCGCCCTCCAGCACCCGGGGATCACCGTCGTCCACGACTTCGGCGAGTACGACGGGGTGCTCTATCTGGTGATGGAGCTGCTGGACGGGCGCAACCTCAGCCAACTGCTGGAGGACAACCGGCAGCACCCGCTGCCCGTCCCCGAGATCGTCGACATCGCCGCCCAGGTCTCCGCCGCCCTGGACTACACCCACCGGCAGGGGATCGTGCACCGCGACCTCAAGCCCGCCAATGTGATGCGTCTGGTCGACGGCACGGTCAAGATCTGCGACTTCGGCATCGCCCGGCTCGGCCACGACATCGGCTTCACCGCCCGGCTCACCGGCACCGGCATCGCCATGGGCACCCCGCACTACATGTCGCCGGAGCAGATCGCGGGCAGCCCGGTGGACCACCGCAGCGATCTGTACTCGCTGGGCTGCGTGCTCTACGAACTCGCGACCGGCGCGCCGCCGTTCGACCTGGAGGACGCCTGGGCCGTGCTCGTCGGGCACCGCGACACCGCCCCCGAGCCACCGCGCCGGCAGCGGCCCGACCTCCCCGAGCAGTTCGAGCGGATCGTTCTCGACCTGCTCGCCAAGGACCCGGCGAAGCGGCCCCGGGACGCGGCCGAGCTGGGCGGGCGGATCGCGGTCGCCCGCGCGCCGGTGGCCCTGCCGATCTCCCGGGAGACGCCGCCCGAGGCCGTGTCACCGCTGTCGGCACACCTCGTACCGCCCCGGGCCGGGTCGCCGTACGACTCGCGGTACGCCTCGTCGTACGCCTCACCGGGGGCCGCGCCGCCCAGGGGAGCATCGGAGGACGGGGGAGCGCCGCCGGCCGGGGCGGTGCCGGCGCGGGACTCCGAGCGGGACTCCGGGCAGGACTCCCGGCAGGCCCCCGAGCAGGCCCCCGAGCCGGGCGCGCCGCCGCCGGCGCCGGTGCTCTCGCGACCGCCGACCCTGGCCGGCCGGGCCCCGGCCGCCGATGCGCGGTCCGTCGACGACCGGCCCGCGGAGAAGCCCCCCTCGGCCCCCGCGGAGCGGCGCCCACCGGTTCTGCGCGGCGCGCCCCTGACGGCCGCCGCACCGGTCGGCCCGGCCCCGTCTCCCGCTCCGTCCGCCGGCCGCCCTTCCGCGCCGCCGTCGCGGCTGCCGGCCTGGGCCCGCGCCCTCACCTCCGGCTCCAAGGCGTTCGGCACCGGCGCCCGCCGCCCCGCCCCGCCCGACCGCACCACCGGCCTCACCGAGCACTGGACCGGCCGGCCGGGCACCCGTACCGGCGACGGCATCCGGGTG
>NZ_JBPQTV010000417.1:0-4804 GCF_051386515.1 Streptomyces sp. URMC 123
CTGCGCTTCGGCACCCCCGCGCCCCCCGCCGCCCGGACGGCGTGGACGGGCCCGGCGCGGTGGTGGACCACGCGCGGTTCGCCTGGACGCACCCCTGGCGGGGCCGGCCGCTGCCCGGCGCGGTGCTGTACGAGCTGCACATCGGCACGTTCACCCCGGCCGGAACGTTCGAGGCCGCCGCCGAACGGCTGGGCCACCTGGCCGCGTTGGGGGTGACCCATGTCGAGCTGATGCCCGTCTGCCCCTTCCCCGGCACGCACGGCTGGGGGTACGAGGGCGTCGCGCCGTGGGCGGTCCACGAGCCGTACGGGGGCCCGGACGGGTTGAAGCGCCTGGTGGACGCCGCCCATGGCCACGACCTGGGGGTGGTCCTGGACGTGGTGCACAACCATCTCGGCCCGTACGGCAACCATCTGCCCGCGTTCGGGCCGTACTTCACCGACGCGCACCACACCCCCTGGGGCTCGGCCGTCAATCTCGACGGCCCGGGCTCGGACGAGGTCCGCGCCTACCTCGTCGACAGCGCGCTGGCCTGGCTGCGGGACTACCGCCTGGACGGGCTGCGGCTGGACGCCGTGCACGCCCTGTACGACACCCGCGCCCACCACTTCCTCGCCGAACTGTCGGAGGCCGTCGACGCGCTGGCCGCCGCCCTGGGCCGGCCACTGTTCCTCGTCGCCGAGTCCGACCGCAACGACCCGCGCACCACGGCCCCGCGCGAGCAGGGCGGACTCGGCCTGCACGCGCAGTGGAACGACGACTTCCACCACGCCCTGCACACGGCGCTGACCGGGGAGTCCCAGGGGTACTACGCCGACTTCGCGCGGGGCCCCGGCGGGCCGGCCCACGCCCTCGCCAAGACGCTGACCGGCGGTTTCTTCCACGACGGGGGCCACTCGTCGTTCCGCGGCCGGCGCCACGGCCGCCCCCTGGACCCGCGCGCCCTCCCCGCGCACCGGCTGCTCGGCTACGCCCAGACGCACGACCAGATCGGCAACCGCGCGCGGGGCGACCGGCTCTCCGCCGCTCTGAGCCCCGGCCGGCTCGCCTGCGCGGCGGCGCTGGTGCTCCTCGCCCCGTTCACGCCCATGCTGTTCATGGGCGAGGAGTGGGGCGCGCGCACCCCCTGGCAGTTCTTCACCGATCACACCGACCCCGAGTTGGCGGAGGCGGTGCGCGACGGCCGGCGCCGGGAGTTCGCCGCCCACGGCTGGGCGGAGTCGGATATTCCGGACCCGCAGGACCCGGCCACGCGCCGGCGCTCCTGTCTGGACTGGTCGGAGCCGGAGCGCGAGCCGCACGCCGGGCTGCTGGCCTGGCACCGGGAGCTGATCGCGCTGCGCCGGGCGGAGCCCGCGCTGAGCGAGCCGCTGCTGCGCTACGAGGAGCTGTCGGTGTCGCCCTCGTGCTGTGTCCGCTTCCGCCGGGGCCCGCTGCTGGTGGTGGTGAACATGGCGGCCGGCGCGGAGACGGTGCGGCTGGACGGCCCGTACGCGGGCGGCGGCGCGCCGTACGGCTCCCCCGGCGGCGCGTCCGCGAACGGCTCCCCCGGCGGCGCGACGGGGAGCGGCTCCTCCGGCGGCGCGACGGGGAACGGCTCCTCGCCCGGTGCGCGGCCCGCTCCACACTGGCGGATGGTGACCACCTGGGGCGCGGTGCCGCCGCCGGACGCGACCGGCGAGCTGCGGATGCCTCCGGAGTCGGTGGCGGTCCTCCGGGCGACCACGCCGTAGCGCCCCCGGATCGCGCCGTACGGCGCCCGGACCGGACCGTACCCCTTCCCGCTCAGAGAAGGCCGAGGTCGTACAGGAGGCGATACGTGCCCGGTTCGCGCGGGAGGTGCGTGTGCAGCCCCTGGACGAGGAACACCGCCGCGGTGTTCAGCGCGATGGCCGCGCCGAGGAGCGCGAGGGCCGTGACCGACAGCAGCGGGCAGCTGCTGTCGAGCGGTTCGAGGTCGGCCGTCAGGACGAGCATCACCACCGCCCCCGCCGCCGCGCCCGCGAAGGTGACCAGGGCCCAGGTGTCCGGCGCGAGGCCGAGCACGGTGCCGGTCGGCGCCGGCGCGCCGGGGCGGGTGCGCGCCAGCAGCTCGGGGAGGGTCGCCGCGCCGCCGCCGAGGCAGGCGAGCAGGCTCAGCCCCCAGCCCATGACGTGCTCATGGGTGGTGACGTTGCGCTCCCGGGAGATGGCGATGGTGTACGCCGGCCCCAGCGCGGCCAGCAGCAGGAAGACCCGCTGCAGGGTGCCGAGCGGCGTGGGGTGGCCCCACTGGCCGAACTGGACGACCAACTGGCCCAGCAGCACGGCCGAGAGGCCGAGCACATGGAGATGGGCGAACCACAGCCCGAGGAGGTTGCCGATCCGGGCGATGATCAGCCCGGCCGGTCCGGTGGGAAGGGGGCCCTCGTACTCATGGGTGGACACCGGCGACTCCTCCTCAGAGGGACAGCCCGGGGGCCGCCCCGGCATGGTGCTTGAGCAGCAGGAATCCCAGCAGCACACAGGCGTTGAACAGGAGCAGGACCCGTATCCGGGTCCGATACCTGACGATGGTGTACCAGGTCCCGAGGACCAGCAGCATGAGAAGAGTGTCCATCGCGGTCCTTCCGCCGGGCGGCCGAGCGGGGCGCTTCATGATCCTTGGCGCGACGGTTTCGATCGTGGCACGGATCGGGGCGCTCCGCCCGCCGGGTGCGCCGCTCGGGTCACCCGGCGGCCCTGGGAAGGGACGCGGCGTCAGCTCTCTTCGGGAGTGAGCCGCAGCGAGACGGAGTTGATGCAGTACCGCTGGTCGGTGGGGGTCGGATACCCCTCACCCTCGAACACATGGCCGAGGTGGGAGCCGCAGCGCGCGCAGCGCACCTCGGTGCGCACCATGCCGTGCGAGCGGTCCTGGAGCAGCTCGACGGCGTCGGAGTCCTTCGGGTCGTAGAAGGACGGCCAGCCGCAGTGCGAGGCGAACTTGGTGGTGGAGCGGAAGAGCTCGGCGCCGCACGCCCGGCAGGCGTAGACGCCGGGCGTCGTGGTGTCGGTGTACTCACCGGTGAAGGCGGGCTCGGTGCCGGCCTCGCGCAGCACGTGGTACTCCTGCGGGGACAGCTCCTCGCGCCATTCCCGCTCCGACTTCTCGACCTCGTACGGCACGGTGGTCACTCCTCCGTCGTTCGGCGGCCGGCACCGGGCCGGCGCGCGCGGCTTCTCGACTCCTGGCGGGGCCGGCGGGCCGACCGCCCTCACGCCGGACGGCCCCGCGTCTCAGCCCTCCAGCCGGGCGAGAATCCGCGGCCCGAGGTCGGTGACGTCACCGGCGCCCATGGTGAGAACGAGATCGCCCGGCTTCGCCATTCCCGCGATCACCTCGGGGATCGCGGCCATGTCGTGCTCGGCCCGCACATCGGCGCCCGCGGCGACGGCAGCGTCGATGATCATGGCGCTGGTGACGCCGGGGATCGGGTCCTCGCGGGCCGGGTAGATGTCGAGCACGACGGAGGCGTCGGCGAGGGCGAGGGCCCGGCCCATCTCCGTGCCCAGCTCCTGCGTGCGGCTGAACAGATGCGGCTGGAACACCACGAGGAGCCTGCTGTCGGTGGCGGCCTCGCGCAGCGCGGCGAGGTCGGCGGTCATCTCCGTCGGGTGGTGCGCGTAGGAGTCGATGACCTGGACGCCGGCCGCGGTGCCCTTGAGCTGGAGGCGGCGCTTGACCCCGGTGTACGAGCCGAGGGCGCGCGCGAGGTCGGCGGGCGCGATGCCCAGCCGGACGCCCGCGGCCAGGGCGGCCACCGCGTTGTGCGCGTAGTGGCGGCCGGGCACGGAGACGGTGAAGGCGAGTTCGCCGTCGTGGCCGGCCAGGTCGACGACGACCTCGCTGGTCATGCCCTTCGGGGTGATCCGGAGGATGCGCACGTCACTGCCCTCGGCCTCGCCGACGGTGACCACGTTCAGCTCCGCGCGGTCCGCCACCCGGCGGGCGAGCTCCCGGGCGCCGGCGTGCTCGCCGACGACCAGCGTGCCGCCGGGCACGATCCGGTCGACGAAGGTCTCGAAGGACTCGTGGATCTCGTCCATCGAGGCGTAGTTGGCGTGGTGGTCGAGCTCCACGTTGAGGACGATCGCCACCTCGGGCGCGTACTTGTGGAAGCTGCGGTCCGACTCGTCGGCCTCGGCGACGAAGATCTCACCGGTGCCGTGGTGGGCGTTGGAGCCGGGCTCGTCCAGGTCGCCGCCGATGGCGTACGAGGCGTCCAGGCCCAGGGTGCGCAGGGCCACCGCGAGCATGCTGGTGGTGGTCGTCTTGCCGTGGGTGCCGGCGACGGCGATGGGCCGGGTGTCGGCCATCAGGGCGGCCAGCGCGTCGGAGCGGTGCACGACCGGGACGCCGAGCTCGGCGGCGCGGGCCAGCTCCGGGTTGTCGGCGCGGATGGCGCTGGAGACGACGACGCAGCTGGCGTCGTCGGCGAGGTGCTCGGCGGCGTGGCCGATGTGCACGGTGGCGCCGAGGGCGCGGAGGGCGCGGGCCGTCGCGGAGTCGCGGGCGTCGCTGCCGGCCACCCGGGCGCCGCGCATGGCGAGGATCTTCGCGATGCCCGACATTCCGGCGCCGCCGATGCCGATGAAGTGCGGGCGGTCCATGGCGGACGGAACGGCCGGTGCCATTTGCGTGTCTCTCCCGGGGTCGTACGGCCGGCCGGGTCCGACGGTGGTGGTCGGGCCGGTGGCCGGGGCGGCTGTGCTGAGCCGCCCCAGCCTATGCCGTACGGGGCCGTGCGCCCTAGTCCGGTCGGGTTACGGGTGGGGGCGGGGC
>NZ_JBPQTV010000418.1:0-4789 GCF_051386515.1 Streptomyces sp. URMC 123
CGCCCACCCCGCGCCCGCCTTCCCGGGCGCGCCGACCCCGCTCTACGACCCGGGCTCCGCCGGCGACATGACGGCCCTCTACGAGCGGCTGCGCAAGCGCCACGGCCCGGTCGCCCCCGTGGCGATCGCCCCCGGCATCGAGGCGTGGCTGGTGCTGGGCCACCGGGAGCTGCTCCAGCTCGCCCGGGACGAGGAGTACTTCTCGCACGACCCGCGCCGCTGGACCCCGCTGCGCGAGGGCCGCGTGCCGGCGGACTCGCCGCTGCTGCCGATGGTCGGCTGGCGCCCGGCGCTGCTGTACGCCGACGGGCAGCAGCACCGCCGGATGCGGGCGGCCGTCGCCGACGCGCTGTCCCGGATCAACGGCCACGAGCTGTGCCGCACCGTACGGGCCACGGCCGAGCAGATCATCGCCGAGTTCTCGGCGCGGCGCGGCGCGGACCTGGTGCCGGAGTACGCGCGCGTCCTGCCGCTGCGGATCGTCACCCATCTGCTGGGCCTGGACGAGCGGCAGGGGCCGCGCCTGGTGGAGGCGATCGCCGGAACCGTGGCGGCGAACGCCGACTCCGCGGACGCCAGCCGCCGCATGGGCATCATCCTCACCGCGCTGATCCGGGAGAAGCGGCAGCGCCCGGGCGCGGACGTGACGTCCTGGCTGCTGCACCACCCCGCGCGGCTCACCGACGAGGAAGTGCTGCACAACCTCGTGGTGACCATCGTGGCGGGCAATCAGACGACGATGAACTGGATCGCGACGACGATCCGCATCCTGCTCACCGACCCGGCCTTCCGCACCTCGCTGACCGGCGGCCATCTGACCGTGGACGACGCCCTCGACCTGGTGCTGTGGCGGTTCCCGCCGACGCAGAACTTCCCGGCCCGCTACGCCACCCGCGATCTGCGCTTCGGCGGCCAGGACGTCCGCGCCGGGGACATGCTGATCCTGGGGCTGGCCGCCGCCAACGCCGACCCCGAGGTGCTGCCGGCGGACGGCCGGCCGGTGGTGGGCAACCGCGCCCATCTGGCGTTCGGCGCCGGCCCGCACGCCTGCCCCGCGCAGGACCCGGCCCGGCTGATCGCCCGTACGGCCGTGGACACGCTGCGCCACCGGCTGCCGGACCTGGAACTCGCCGTTCCGGAAAGCGATCTGACGTGGATCGCCTCGCCGTGGTCGAAGGGGCTGGCGGCGCTGCCGGTGCGGTTCAGCGCGCCGCAGCTGGCCGCGCCCGAGTCGGCGTCGGTGCCGCCCTGGGCGTCGTCGGCGGCGTCCGCCTCCGCGCGCGGGCACGCGCACGGCCACGGGCGTGGCCACACCACGACGGCCCCCAACCGCTCCGCCCCGCACCGCTCGACACCGTACGGCTCCGCTTCCTCCGCCCCCGCCCCCGCAGGAGACCCCCGATGAGCGAGCAGTCCCCCGTGGCGACACCGCCCGCCGCCCCCGTACCGCCGTCGGCCACCCCCGTACCGCCGCCGGCCGACCGCGCCGGCGCGCGAAAGGACGAGCGGACCTGCCCCGTTGCGCACCGGCTCGACCCCTCCGGCGCCGATCAGCACGCGGTCAACGCGGAGCTGCGCGCCCGGGGCGCGGCCGTCCCCGTCCTGCTCCCCGGCGACATCCCGGCGGTGGGCGTCACCGGCCACGAGGAGCTCAGGGAGTTCCTGGCCCACCCCGAGGTGGCCAAGAACGCGCGCCACTTCGCGGCGCTCCGGGCCGGGGAGATACCCCCGGGCTGGCCACTGGCGACCTTCGCCACCGTCGACGGCATGACCACCGCCGACGGCGACGACCACCGGCGGCTGCGCGGCCTGGTCACCAAGGCGTTCACGGCGCGCCGGGTGGAGGCGCTGCGCCCGCGGATCGAGGAGCTGACCGCCCGCCTCCTGGACGACATGGCGCGGGCCGCGGAGGCGGACGCCGCCGCGGGCGACGGGGGCGACGGAGGCGGAGGCGAAGGCGGCGGACGCGGCGGACGCGGCGGACGCGGCGGACGCGGTGAAAAGGCCGGTGGCGTGGTGGATCTGCGCCGGCACTTCGCCTATCCGCTGCCCATGAGCGTGATCTGCGAACTGCTGGGCGTGGACCCGGAGCTGCACGACCGGCTGCACGAGCTGTCGAACCTGATCGTCAGCACGGTCGTCGAGCCGGCCGACGCCCTGGCCGCCAACCGCGAGATGGTGGCGATCCTCACGCAGGTGGCCGCCACCCGCCGGGCGCACCCGGGCGACGACCTGACCAGTGGGCTGATCGCCGCCCGCGAGGAGAACGGCGACCGGCTCAGCGAGCGCGAGCTCGTCGGCACCCTGCTGCTGATGATCATCGCCGGCCATGAGACGACCCTGAACCTGATCACCAACGCGGTGCGCGCGCTGTGCGTGCACCGCGACCAGTTGGAACTGGTCCGCGCCGGGCGGGCGACCTGGACCGATGTGGTCGAGGAGACCCTGCGCTACGACAGCCCGGTGAGCTTCTTCCCCTTCCGCTACCCCACGGTGGACCTGGAGGTCGGCGGGACGGTGATCGAGCGGGGGACGCCGGTGCTCGCGTCGTACACCTCCGCCGGGCGCGACCCGCGGGCGCACGGCGACGACGCCGACCGCTTCGACGTCACCCGGCCCCCCAGCCGCCATCTGTCCTTCGGCCACGGGCCGCACTACTGCCTGGGCGCTCCGCTGGCGCGGCTGGAGGCGACGATCGCGCTGGAGCGGCTCTTCGAGCGCTTCCCGGACCTCGATCTCGCGGTGCCGGTGGCGGAGCTGACGCCGCACCCCAGCTTCGTCGGCAACAGCGTGGAGGCGCTGCCGGTCCGGCTGTCCTGAGGGGAACCGGCCCGGCCGCCCCCAGCAGGCCCGGCCGCCCCCAGCGCACCGGCCCGGC
The DNA here is from genome assembly GCF_051386515.1 of Streptomyces sp. URMC 123. Classification (NCBI taxonomy): domain Bacteria; kingdom Bacillati; phylum Actinomycetota; class Actinomycetes; order Kitasatosporales; family Streptomycetaceae; genus Streptomyces; species Streptomyces sp. URMC 123. The sequence goes on from NZ_JBPQTV010000418.1 coordinate 2,879, forward strand.
CGCCCCGAACGGGCCCGACCCACCGCGCGGTCGCCTACCCTGGCCGCCAGGCCGCCAGGCCGCGCCTGCCGCCTGGCCGCAACCGAACGCGAGGAGAGCTCTGAGATGACAGGCTGGACCGCGAACGACATCCCCGACCAGAGCGGCCGCACGGCCGTCGTCACGGGCGCCAACAGCGGCATCGGGCTGGTCACCGCCCGGGAGCTGGCCCGGCGCGGCGCCGAGGTGGTGCTGGCGTGCCGGGACGAGAGCCGGGCCCTGGAGGCGCAGGGCCGCATCCGGGGCGAAGTGCCCGGCGCGCTCGTCCGCTTCGCCCGGCTGGATCTCGCGGACCTCTCCTCCATCCGGGACTTCGCGGCCGCGTACACCGACGACCGGCTCGACCTCCTGATCAACAACGCCGGGGTGATGGCCCTGCCGCAGAGCCGGACCATCGACGGCTTCGAGACCCAGTTCGGGGTCAACCACCTCGGCCACTTCGCGCTCACCGGCCTGCTGCTGCCGCGGCTGCTGGCCACCCCGGGGGCGCGGATCATCAGCGTCTCCAGCGGCCTCCACGCGCTGGCGACCATCGACCCGACCGATCCGCACGGCGACCGGCACTACCGCCGCTGGATCGCGTACGCCCGGTCGAAGTCGGCCAATCTGCTGTTCGTGCACGAGCTGGCGCGCCGGCTGGAGCGCGCCGGGTCCGATGTGGTGGCGGCCGCCGCCCACCCCGGCTACGCGGACACCAACCTCCAGAGCGCGGGCCCCCGGCTGGAGGGCAGGCGCGCGATGGAGCGGCTGACCTCGCTGCTCAACCGCGTCCTGGCCCAGCCCGCGGAGACCGGCGCCCTGCCCACGCTGTACGCGGCGACGGCGCCGGGGGTGCGGCCGGACTCCTTCACCGGGCCCCGGTTGCAGGGCTGGCGGGGCGCGCCCGCGCCGTCGCTGCGGGCGCCGTGGACGCGGGACGACCGGGCGGGCGAGATCCTGTGGGAGCTGTCGGAGAAGCTCACCGGCGTGGTCCCGGAGACCCGATTGGTATAAACTTCAACTACATCGAGGGGCCGGGGCAGCGCGCTCCCACCGGCAGCGTCCCCCGGCACCGGCAGGAGGTGGCCCCATGGCGACCGGCATCGACATCCGCACCGCCGGCGAGCGCTTCCGCACCCGCACCGACTGGCTGGAGTCGCACCACTCCTTCTCGTTCTCCCGCCACTTCGACCCGGGCAACACCCACTTCGGGCTGCTGCTGGTCTCCAACGACGACGTGGTGGCGCCCGGCACGGGCTTCGACACCCACCCGCACCGCGACATGGAGATCGTCACGTGGGTGCTGGAGGGCGGTCTGGTGCACCAGGACTCCGAGGGGCACAACGGGGTGATCCACCCCGGGCTCGCCCAGCGGATGAGCGCCGGCCGCGGCATCCTGCACAGCGAGAAGAACGACGCGTGGACGCTCACCGGCGAGCCCGAGCACCGGGACCCGGTGCGCTTCGTCCAGATGTGGGTGCTGCCCGACGAGGCCGGCATCGACCCCGGCTACGAACAGCTCGACATCACCGACGAGTTGGCCCGCGGCGGCTGGACCACGCTCGCCTCCGGCATGCCGCGCGACGCCGCCCACCGGGCCATCTCCATCCGGCAGAAGAACGCGGCGCTCCATGTGACGCGGGCGCGCCCCGGGGAGACACTGGAAATCGCCACCGCGCCGTTCGTCCACCTCTTCGTGGCCCGCGGCTCCCTCGAACTGGAGGGCGCGGGGGCGCTCGCCGAGGGCGACGCGGCCCGGGTCACCCGGGCGGAGGGCCAGCGGATCACGGCGGGCCCGGCGGGGGCGGAGGTCCTCATGTGGGAGATGACGGCGGCGATCCGGCCGTGACGCGCCGGCCGTCAGCCGGGGTGGCGTAGACGCCGGGGGTGGCG
>NZ_JBPQTV010000419.1:0-4780 GCF_051386515.1 Streptomyces sp. URMC 123
CCCCCGTACGCCGCCGACACCCGCCTACGCCATCGGGCGGATTGACCCCCCACCCGCCCGTGCGGTTGCATCCCGGATCACGGAGCGCACCGGAAGGTGCCGTTCGTACCGGGGGAAACGGGGGAGAACATGTCGTTCGTCGCGCGCGCGGGCACCGTGGCCGGGGTGGCCGCGGGGCTGGTGATGGTGGTGGGGCTGGGGGCGCCGGGACCGGCGGGGGCCGCGCCCGGCGACCGGCCGCGGGTGGAGCTCGTGAGCGCCGCCGTCGGCGGCGGCCCCGGCAACGGCCTCTCCGAGCAGGCGGTGCTCAGCAGGGACGGGCGGTACGCCGTCTTCGCCTCCGACGCGTCGAACCTCGTGCCGGGCGACACCAACGGCCTGCGCGACGTCTTCGTCCGCGATCTGCGCGACCGTACGACGCGGCGGGTCGCGGGCCCGCCCGGGACCGCCACCGACCAGCCCGCGCTCAGCGCCGACGGCCGGTACCTCGCCTTCACCGCCGCCACCGGGACCGGGCACAGCAGCGTCCACGTCCGCGATCTGCGCACCGGCGCCACCGAGCGGGTGGACGTCGGGCTCGGCGACTACGAGGGCGGCGCGGCGCGCGAGCCGGCGATCAGCGCGGACGGCCGCCAGGTGGCCTTCACGGCGCGCGCGGGCGACCCGGAAAAGGCCGACGGCAGCCGCGTGTACCTGCGCGACCGCGCCACCGGCCGCACTGAGCGGATCAGCCATCAGCGCCCGGACTGGCAGCCGCGCGACGCCTTCGCGCCCACCCTCTCCGACGACGGGCGCACGGTCGCGTACCAGTACAACCACTCCAACGGCCCCCGCGCGGACTGCTGCGACGCGTATCTGCGCGACCGCGCCACCGGCGCGCTCGTCCAGCTCGACGCCCGGCACGACGGGAGCGCGGCGACGCGGGAGTCGATGGAGCCGTCCCTGAGCGCCGACGGCCGCCGCACCGTGCTGGAGTCCGCCGACACCGGTCTCGTCCCGGGCGACGACGACAACGCCTGGAACGTCTTCGTCCGCGAGGTGGGCACCGGCGCGGTCCGGCGCGTCCAGCACGACGGAGGCGGCCCGCGGGACGCGTTCACCCGCTCCCCGGTGATCAGCGCGGACGGCCGCCATCTGCTCTACCGGACGTGGGAGGCCGGGGTGTTCGTCAAGGACCTGGACTCGGCGGCCCCCGCCCGCCGGGTCGTGGGCGGCGCCGGCGAGGTACGGGTGCGGCCGGGCGCGCTGGGCCGGGACGCCTCCCGCGTGGTGTACGACGACTACGCGCAGGTGTACGTCCGGTACCTGCGCTGAGCCTCCGCGCGCGGCCCCGCGTGAACGCAACGCACGCAAGTACGCGGAACCGTTGCCCCGCACACCCTTGTCGCCGGTCACGGCCGTCCGGCAGCGTGACCGGCCATGGGACGAGAACAATGGAAGAAGATCTGGGTCGGCTCGGCCGGCAACATGGTCGAGTGGTTCGACTGGTTCGTCTACGCCAGCTTCGCGACGTACTTCGCGAGCTCCTTCTTTCCCAGCGGCGACCCCACCGCCCAACTGATGAACACCGCCGCCATCTTCGGCGTCGGCTTCCTCATGCGGCCGGTGGGCGGCTGGCTGCTCGGCAGGGTCGGTGACCGCAAGGGCCGCAAGGCGGCGCTGACCCTGACCGTCACCCTGATGTCGGCCTCGGCCGTGCTGATCGCCGTGGCCCCGACGTACGCGGTCGCCGGCTACGGCGGCGCGGCCGTGCTGCTGATCGCCCGGCTGCTGCAGGGCGTGTCGGTGGGCGGGGAGTACGCCGCGAGCGCCACCTATCTCACCGAGGCGTCCACGCCGGAGCGGCGCGGCTTCGCCTCCAGTTTCCAGTACGTCTCCATGACGGCCGGTCAGATCGTCGGGCTCGGGCTGCAGATCGTGCTCCAGCGCACCATGTCCGACGAGGCGCTGCACAGCTGGGGCTGGCGCATCCCGTTCGTCATCGGCGCGCTGGGCGCGGCGGTGGTCTTCTATCTGCGGCGCAACATGCTGGAGACGGAGGTGTTCGAGGAGTCCTCGGACGACGTCGGCGCGGGGTCCGGCCCCGCGAAGGGGTCCGCGGCGGGGGCCGGGAAGGGGACCGAGCGCGGCACCCTCAAGGCCCTGTGGCAGCACCGCCGCGAGGCGTTCCTGGTGATCGCGCTGACCATGGGCGGCACGGTCGCGTACTACACCTACACCACCTATCTCACCAAGTACCTCTCCAACAGCGTGGGCCTGCCCAAGCAGACCGCCACCCTGGTCAGCTTCTGTGCCCTGATCGTCTTCGCCTGCCTGCAGCCGCTCGCCGGCATGCTCTCGGACCGGATCGGGCGCCGCCCGCTGCTGATCACCTTCGCGGTGGGCTCCACCTTCCTCACCGTGCCGATCATGACGATGCTCAAGTCGGCGGACAGCTTCTGGCCCGCGCTGGGGCTCGCCCTGCTGGCGCTGGTCGTGGTCACCGGCTACACCTCGATCAACGCCTGTGTGAAGGCGGAGCTGTTCCCGACCGGCATCCGCGCGCTGGGCGTGGCGCTGCCGTACGCGATCGCCAACGCCCTGTTCGGCGGCACGGCGGAGTACGTGGCGCTGTGGTTCAAGGACTCCGGCGCCGAGTCCGGCTTCTACTGGTACGTGGCCGGCTGCGCCGCGGTCTCCCTGATCGTCTATGTCTCGATGCGCGAGACGCGGGACATCGACCTGCACCGGGTCGGCCGCGACCGCGCCGCGCCGGCGGCCGAACCGGCCGCCAAGGTGACCGCATCCTGAGACGGGAAGCCCACGGGGGCGGCGCTGTGCCAGACTGCCCCCGTGCTCTCGTTCGCCATCATTATGGGCAGGGCGCGCCGGTCCGCTGTGACCGTTCCGTAGGACCCGTTACGGAGCGGCCATCGTGTCCCAGACCCGCGCGCAGACCTCTCGCACCCGCGAGGGGTCTTTTCGTTTTCCGGCCCACCTCGCCGGACGCGGAGCGCGCGGGATCATGGAGGACGGTGGAATCGGCAATTCCGGTAGACCGAGATCCCGACAGGAGTCAGAGCAGCAATGACGGCAGACAGCTCATCGAGCGCGGCAGACCGCTCACCGGGCGACGGCGACGTCGATCTCCACGACGGCTTCCATGTCTTCGACACCACCCTGCGCGACGGCGCACAGCGCGAGGGCATCAACCTCACCGTCGCGGACAAGCTGACCATCGCCCGGCACCTCGACGACTTCGGCGTGGGCTTCATCGAGGGCGGCTGGCCCGGCGCCAACCCCCGCGACACCGAGTTCTTCGCCCGCGCCCGCACCGAGATCGACTTCCGCCACGCCCGGCTCGTCGCCTTCGGCGCCACCCGCAGAGCCGGCTCCACCGCCGCGGCCGACCCCCAGGTCAAGGCGCTCCTCGAGTCCGGCGCCCCGGTGATCACCCTGGTCGCCAAGGCCCATGACCGGCACGTCGAACTCGCCCTGCGCACCACCCTCGACGAGAACCTCGCGATGGTCCGCGACACCGTGTCGTACCTGTGCGCCCAGGGCCGGCGCGTCTTCGTCGACTGCGAGCACTTCTTCGACGGCTACCGCGCCAACCCCGACTACGCCAAGCGCGTGGTGCGCACCGCCCACGAGGCCGGCGCCGATGTCGTCGTGCTGTGCGACACCAACGGCGGAATGCTGCCCGCGCAGGTCCAGGCCGTCGTCGCCACCGTGCTCGCCGACACCGGCGCCCGGCTCGGCATCCACGCCCAGGACGACACCGGCTGCGCCGTCGCCAACACCCTCGCCGCCGTCGACGCGGGCGCCACCCACGTCCAGTGCACCGCCAACGGCTACGGCGAGCGGGTCGGCAACGCCAACCTCTTCCCCGTCGTCGCCGCGCTGGAGCTCAAGTACGGCCGCCGGGTGCTGCCGCCCGGCGCGCTCGCCGAGATGACCCGGATCTCGCACGCCATCGCCGAGGTCGTCAACCTCACCCCGGCCACCCACCAGCCGTACGTCGGGCTCTCCGCCTTCGCCCACAAGGCCGGGCTGCACGCCTCCGCGATCAAGGTCGACCCCGATCTCTACCAGCACATCGACCCGGAACGGGTCGGCAACACCATGCGGATGCTCGTCTCCGACATGGCCGGCCGCGCCTCCATCGAGCTCAAGGGCAAGGAGCTGGGCATCGACCTCGCCGGCGACCGCGAGCTGGTCGGCCGGGTCGTCGAGCGCGTCAAGGAGCGCGAGCTCGCCGGCTACACCTACGAGGCCGCCGACGCCTCCTTCGAGCTGCTGCTGCGCGCGGAGGTCGAGGGCCGGGCCCGCCGCTACTTCCGCATCGAGTCCTGGCGCGCCATCACCGAGGACCGGCCCGACGGCACCCACGCCAACGAGGCGACGGTGAAGCTCTGGGCCAAGGGCGAGCGGATCGTCGCCACCGCCGAGGGGAACGGCCCGGTCAACGCGCTCGACCGGGCGCTACGGGTCGGGCTGGAGCGGATCTATCCGCAGCTCGCCGCGCTGGAACTGGTGGACTACAAGGTCCGCATCCTGGAGGGCCGGCACGGGACGCGGTCCACGACCCGGGTGCTCGTGTCCACCGGCGACGGGCGCGGCGAGTGGTCGACGGTGGGCGTGGCGGAGAACGTGATCGCGGCGTCGTGGCAGGCGCTCGAGGACGCGTACACCTACGGGCTGCTGCGCGCGGGCGTCACCCCCCAGGACTGACCCCCCTCCCCGCGGGTGGCGCGCGGCCCTTGTCGCCGCACGCCGCCCGTGCTACACCTACGAGGCC
>NZ_JBPQTV010000420.1:0-4765 GCF_051386515.1 Streptomyces sp. URMC 123
GATGCGGGAGGGGAGACGGGCGGTGTCGGGGAGGGCGCGGGCGCTGCCGCCGCGCGGCGTTCGCTGCCATCGGCCATGGTCGTCGCTCCTTGCCTGGGGTGGCTCGCCCGGACGGCCATGCGCCGTCCGAGCCCGGATGGCACCCGCCATCCAATGGACTGGCGCCAAACCTTTGCGGTGCGAACCGGCCGAGCGCAAGACCCCTGCGGTTACGTCGCGGTTACGTCGGTGTTCACGCCGCCCGCCGCGCGACCCGCCGCGCGACCGGTCGCGTCACCGGTCGTGTTCACCGGTCGTGTTCACCGGTACGTCACCGATCACGTCAGAAAGCCCCGCAGCAGGGCCGCCGTGCCCTCGCAGTGCTCCCGCATCACCGCCCGCGCCCCCTCCGCGTCCCGGTCGAACACCGCCTCCACCAGTGCCGCGTGCTGGCGCTGCGAGTGCTCCAGATTGCGCACCAGCAGCGGGATGCAGTCCAGCAGATCGTTGACCGTCGCCCGTACGGCCGCGTACTGGGCGGCGAGCGAGGGGGAGCCGCTCAGCTCCGCCAGCGCCAGGTGGAACAGCGTGTCCAGCCGCCGGTAGTCGGCCGGCGCCGCCTCCCCCGTGGCGGCCAGCGCCGCCCGCAGCCGCGCCCCGCCCTCCTCGGTCAGCCCCTGGGCCGCGCACAGCCCGGCCGCCCCCACCTCCAGCACCTCGCGGAAGCGCAGCACGTCCTCGACGTCCACCCGCGCCACCCGGCGGCGCAGTTCCTCCCCGGGGATGCCGCCGGCCGCCTCCGGGCGGTGCAGCACGAACGTGCCGCCGTACCGGCCGCGTCTGCTCTCCACCAGCCCCTGGTCCTGGAGCACCTTGAGCACCTCGCGCAGGGTCACCCGGCTCACCCCGAGCCGCTCGGCCAACTCCCGCTCCGCCGGCAGCCGTTCGCCGTACGGCACGAGGCCCAGCCGCAGCACCTGGAGTATCTGCTCCAGGGCCTCCTCGAAGCCGTTGCCCGCGCGGACCGGGCGCAGCACCGGCGCCAGCCGGTCGTCACCGGGCGGCTCCATGCCGTTCATGGACACCCCTTCCCAATCAATGGTCTGCACGGCTACCTTATGGCCCCCCGGCAGGTCCCCCGTCCTCACAGGAGGCATTTCCGTGGCAGACCGAACGCCCCCGCTCGCCGTGGACGAGCTGCGCCGGCTCGTCGACTCCGGGGAGATCGACACCGTCGTTCTCGCCTTCACCGACATGCAGGGAAGGCTCCAGGGCAAGCGGTTCGCCGCCCGCTTCTTCCTCGACGAGGTCCTCGCGCACGGCACCGAGGGCTGCAACTACCTCCTCGCCGTCGACGTGGACCTCAACACCGTGGAGGGCTACGAGATGTCCTCCTGGGAGCGCGGCTACGGCGACTTCGCCATGCACGGCGACCCCGCCACCCTGCGCCGCACCCCCTGGCACCCCGGCACCGCGCTGATCACCGCCGACCTCGCCTGGCACGACGGCTCACCGGTGGCCGCCTCGCCCCGCCAGGTGCTGCGCCGCCAGCTCGACCGGCTCGCCGAGTACGGCTGGACGGCCCACGTCGGCACCGAGCTGGAGTTCATGGTGTTCAAGGACACCTACGAGGACGCCTGGGGGCGCGGGTACCGCGGCATGACCCCGGCCAACCTCTACAACTGCGACTACTCCGTCCTCGGCACCGGGCGCGTCGAGCCCCTGCTGCGCCGCATCCGCAACGAGATGGGCGCGGCCGGCATGGTCGTGGAGTCCGCCAAGGGCGAGTGCAACCTCGGCCAGCACGAGATCGCCTTCCGCTACGCCGACGCCCTCACCACCTGCGACCAGCACGCCATCTACAAGACCGGGGCCAAGGAGATCGCCGCCCAGGAGGGCATGGCGCTCACCTTCATGGCCAAGTACGACGAGCGCGAGGGCAACTCCTGCCACATCCACCTCTCGCTGCGCGACGCCTTCGGCCAGCCCGTCCTCGCCGACGACAGCGGCGAGTACGGCATGTCGAAGACCATGCGGCACTTCCTGGCCGGGCAGCTCGCCGCGATGCGCGACCTCACGCTCCTCTACGCGCCGAACATCAACTCGTACAAGCGGTTCCGGCCCGGCTCCTTCGCCCCGACGGCCGTCGCCTGGGGCCCGGACAACCGCACCTGCGCGCTGCGCGTCATCGGCCACGGCGCCTCGCACCGACTGGAGAACCGCCTCCCCGGCGGCGACGTCAACCCCTACCTCGCCGTGGCCGGCATGATCGCGGCCGGGCTGCACGGCATCGAACAGGAGCTGGAGCTCCCCGAGCCGTGCACCGGCAACGCCTACCGGGGCGACGCCGCGCACGTGCCCACCACCCTCCGGGAGGCCGCGGACCTGTGGGCCGCGAGCCCCGTCGCGCGGGCCGCCTTCGGGGACGACGTCGTCGAGCACTACCGCACCATGGCGCGCGTCGAACAGGAGGCGTACGACACCGCCGTCACCGACTGGGAGCGCTTCCGCTCCTTCGAACGCATGTGAGGCCGAGGACCGTGCACGAGCTGTCCGTACTGAACCCGGCGACCGAGGAACCGGTCGCCACCGTCACCGCCGCCACCCCGCACGACGTCGACACCGCCGTGGTCGCCGCCACCGCCGCCCAGCGGCGGTGGGCCGCCCTGCCGCCCGGCGACCGGGCCCGGCAACTGCGCCGGCTCGCCGCCGTCATCGACGACCACCTGGAGGAGCTCGCCCTCCTGGAGGTCCGCGAGGCCGGCCACCCCATCGCCAACGCCCGCTGGGAGGCGGGCAACGCGCGGGACCTGTTCGACTACGCCGCCGGGGGAGTGGAGCGGCTCACCGGCCGGCAGATCCCCGTCGCCGGAGGCATCGACGTCACCTTCCACGAGCCCCTCGGCGTCGTCGCCGTGATCGCCCCCTGGAACTTCCCGCTCCCCATCGCCGCCTGGGGCGCCGCCCCCGCGCTCGCCGCCGGCAACGCCGTCATCCTCAAGCCCGCCGAGACCACCCCGCTCACCGCGCTCAAGCTCGCCGAACTCGCCCTGGCGGCCGGGCTGCCCGAGGGGCTCTTCCAGGTGCTCCCCGGCACCGGCCCCGTCGCGGGCGGCGCCCTCGTCGAGCACCCCGGCGTCGCCAAGGTCGTCTTCACCGGCTCCACCGCCGTCGGCAAACAGATCATGGCCCGGTGCGCGGACACCATGAAGCGGGTCACCCTCGAACTCGGCGGCAAGAGCCCCAACATCGTCTTCGCCGACGCCGACCTCGAACAGGCCGCCGAGGCCGCCCCCGGCTCCTTCCTCGACAACACCGGTCAGGACTGCTGCGCCCGCACCCGCATCCTCGTGCAGCGCACCGTGTTCGACCGCTTCCTGGAGCTGCTGGAGCCGGCGGTCAAGGACTACCGGGTGGGCGACCCCGCCGACCCGGCCACGCGGATGGGCCCGCTGATCTCCGCCGCCCAGCGCGAGCGCGTACGGTCCTACGTCGCCGAGAGCGCCCCCGTGGCCATCCGCGGCGACGCCCCGGCGGGCAAGGGCTTCTGGTACCCCGCGACCGTCCTCGTGCCCGACCGGCCCGACGACCCCGTGGCCGTCGAGGAGGTCTTCGGGCCCGTCGCCGTCGTCCTGCCCTTCGAGGACGAGGCCGACGCCGTACGCCTGGCCAACGCCACCCGGTACGGGCTCGCCGGCTCCCTGTGGACCCGCGACCTCGGCCGCGCCCTGCGGATGTCCCGCGCCGTCGCCGCCGGGAACCTCTCCGTCAACTCGCACAGCAGCGTGCGCTACTGGACCCCCTTCGGCGGCTTCCGCGAGTCCGGGCTCGGCCGGGAGCTCGGCCCCGACGCGCTCACCGCCTTCACCGAGACCAAGAACGTGTTCATCAGCACCGAGGAGAGCAAGTGACCGAGCAGACCACCCCGCCGTCGCCGGCGGCCCCCGTGTGCCGCCGCCTGGTCGGCCGCACCGCCGTCATCACCGGCGCCGGCAGCGGCATCGGCCTGGCCACCGCCCGCCGGCTCGCCTCCGAGGGCGCGCACGTCGTCTGCGGCGACATCGACGAGACCGCGGGCAAGGCCGCCGCCGAAGCGGTGGGCGGGCTCTACGTCCAGGTCGACGTCACCGACGCCGAGCAGGTCGAGGCGCTGTTCGCCGCCGCGCACGACACCTACGGCTCGGTCGACATCGCCTTCAACAACGCCGGCATCTCGCCGCCCGACGACGACTCCATCCTCACCACCGGCCTCGACGCCTGGAAGCGCGTCCAGGAGGTCAACCTGACCTCCGTCTACCTCTGCTGCAAGGCGGCCCTCCCCTACATGCGGCGGCAGCGCCGGGGCTCGATCATCAACACCGCGTCGTTCGTCGCCGTCATGGGCGCGGCCACCTCGCAGATCTCCTACACCGCCTCCAAGGGCGGCGTCCTCGCCATGTCCCGCGAGCTCGGCGTCCAGTTCGCCCGCGAGGGCATCCGGGTCAACGCGCTCTGCCCCGGGCCGGTGAACACCCCGCTGCTCCAGGAGCTGTTCGCCAAGGACCCCGAGCGCGCCGCCCGCCGGCTGGTGCACATTCCGCTGGGCCGGTTCGCCGAGGCCGAGGAGATCGCCGCCGCGGTCGCCTTCCTCGCCAGCGACGACTCCTCGTTCGTCAACGCGACGGACTTCCTGGTGGACGGCGGGATCTCCGGCGCGTACGTGACGCCGCTGTAGCGGCCCGGGACCGGGTGGTGGAGACGGTGCCGACGTACCGGGGCGAGGGCCGGACGTTCCTCTGAGCCGCGC
>NZ_JBPQTV010000421.1:0-4733 GCF_051386515.1 Streptomyces sp. URMC 123
CGCCCGCCTTTCTTCTCCTTCCGTCCTTCCGCAGGTGCGGCCGGTCCCCCCGCCCGTACGGCCGGCTCGTACGGCACGGCGCCGCGCGACCGATCGCGTACCGCGAACCCACCACCGCACCCAGACACCCGTATGGGATGAGCGATGTCCGAGTCAGCCCTTTCCGCCCGCACGGTGCTCGTCACCGGTGCCACCTCCGGCATCGGGTACGAGACCGCCCGTCTGCTCGCCGAGCGCGGCTGCACCGTCCTGCTGCACGCCCGCACCGCCGAGGAGGGGCGGGCCGCCATCGACCGGCTCACCGCCGGCGGCATCGACGCCGGCCGGTTCTGCCCGATGGCCGCCGACTTCACCCGGCTGAGCGAGGTCGAGCAGCTGGCCCGCCGGGTCGCCCAGGAGCACCCGCGCCTCGACGTGCTGGTCAACAACGCCGCCGTGGCCGCCCCCGAGCGGCACACCGTCACCGAGGACGGCAACGAGCTGGCCCTCCAGGTGAACTTCCTCGCCCACTACCTCCTCACCTCCCTGCTGGAGGGCCCGCTCACCAGCGGTCCGGGCGGGCGGGTCGTCAACGTCTCCTCGTCCCTGCACCGGACCGCCTCCATCCAGTGGAGCGACCCCCACCGGTCCCGCCGCTACTCCCGGCTCGCGGCCTACGCGCAGTCCCAGCTCGCGCTCACCGTCTTCGCCGCCGACCCGCGGGTGACGGCCGTCAGCGTGCACCCGGGCGTCTGCGACACCGCGCTGCTGCCGCTGTACGGGCTGGAGGGCGCGTCGGCCGCCGAGGGCGCCGCGCACGTGGTGCGGCTGTGCGACCCCGCGACCGAGATCGTCAACGGGGCGTACTACGACCGCTCCGAGCGGGTCGAGCCCGCCCCGCTCGCCACCGAGGGCCGCACGATCAAGCGCCTGGCGCGGCTCGCCGACGTACTGGTCGGCCAGCCGGCCTGAGCCCGGGGCCGGACGGGCGGACGGCCGAGCGGACAGGCGGCCGGGCCGAGACGGTCCGCCGGAAGCCCACGGAGGCGGGCATCAGAGATGCGTCAAATACGCACCGTGATCCCGCCTCCCGCCCCTTTTGCCGGATTCATGGGTCGTACAGTCGACAGCGCGCAGCGATGTGCGGCGAACGCCAGGGCGAATGATCGGCCCGGACGGGAAAATGGGGCCATGGGACGCGGCAAGCTTCGGATCTATCTCGGCGCGGCACCGGGAGTGGGCAAGACGTACGCCATGCTCTCCGAGGCGCACCGCCGCATGGAGCGCGGCACCGACGTCGTGGTGGCCTTCGTGGAGCACCACGGCCGCCCCCGTACCGAGGTCATGCTGCACGGCCTGGAGCAGATCCCGCGCCAGGAGCTGACCTACCGCGACTCGCTCTTCACCGAGATGGACGTCGACGCCGTACTGGAGCGCCGGCCCGCCGTCGCCCTCGTCGACGAGCTCGCCCACACCAACGTGCCCGGTTCCCGCAACGGCAAGCGCTGGCAGGACGTGGAGGAGCTGCTCCAGGCCGGCATCGACGTCGTCTCCACCGTCAACATCCAGCACCTGGAGTCGCTGGGCGACGTCGTCGAGTCCATCACGGGCGTGCGCCAGCGCGAGACCGTCCCCGACGAGGTCGTGCGCCGCGCCGACCAGATCGAGCTGGTCGACATGTCGCCCCAGGCGCTGCGCCGCCGGATGGCGCACGGCAACATCTACGCCCCCGACAAGGTCGACGCCGCGCTCTCCAACTACTTCCGCCCCGGCAACCTCACCGCGCTGCGCGAGCTGGCGCTGCTGTGGACCGCGGACCGCGTCGACGAGTACCTCCAGCAGTACCGCACCGAGCACAGCGTCTCCACCATCTGGCAGGCCCGCGAGCGCATCGTCGTCGGCCTCACCGGCGGCCCCGAGGGGCGCACCCTCATCCGGCGCGCCGCCCGGATGGCCACCAAGGGCGCCGGCGGCGAGATCCTCGCCGTCTACGTCGCCCGCAGCGACGGGCTGACCTCCGCCTCGCCCAAGGAGCTCGCGGTCCAGCGCACCCTGGTGGAGGACCTCGGCGGCACCTTCCACCACGTCATAGGCGACGACGTGCCCGCCTCGCTGCTGGAGTTCGCCCGCGGCGTCAACGCCACCCAGATCGTCCTGGGCTCCAGCCGCCGCAAGACCTGGCAGTACGTCTTCGGCCCCGGGGTCGGGGCGACCGTCGCCCGGGACTCCGGCCCCGACCTCGACGTGCACATCGTCACCCACGACGAGGTGGCCAAGGGGCGCGGGCTGCCCGTCGCCCGCGGCGCCCGGCTGGGCCGGGCCCGCATCGTGGCCGGCTGGCTCACCGGCGTGGTCGGCCCCGTCCTGCTGTCGCTGCTGCTCACCGGCATGGACCCGGACCCCGGGCTCGCCAACGACGTGCTGCTCTTCCTGTTCCTGACGGTGGTCGCCGCGCTCCTGGGCGGGCTGTTCCCCGCCCTGGCCTCCGCGGCCGTCGGGTCGCTGCTGCTGAACTACTACTTCACCCCGCCCACCCACACCCTCACGATCACCGACCCCAAGAACATCGTCGCCCTGGCGATCTTCATCGCGGTGGCGGTGGCCGTGGCCTCCGTGGTGGACATCGCCGCCCGCCGCACCCACCAGGCCGCCCGGCTGCGCGCCGAGTCGGAGATACTCTCCTTCCTCGCGGGCAGCGTGCTGCGCGGCGAGGACAGCCTGGAGGAGCTGCTGGAGCGGGTCCGCGAGACCTTCGCCATGGAGTCGGTGGCGCTCCTGGAGCGCGCCAGCGACGTCGACCCGTGGACCTGCGCGGCCGCGGCCGGCGATGCCCGGCCCATCACCCGCCCCGAGGACGCCGACGTCGACATGCCGGTCGGCGACCGCATGGCCCTCGCGCTCTCCGGCCGGGTGCTCCCCGCCGAGGACCGCCGCGTGCTCGCCGCCTTCGCCGCCCAGGCGGCCGGCGTGCTCGACCGCCAGCGGCTGGTGGGGGAGGCCGAGCGGGCCCGGGAGCTGGACGAGGGCAACCGGATCAGAACGGCCCTGCTCGCCGCCGTCTCGCACGACCTGCGGACCCCGCTCGCCGGCATCAAGGCGGCCGTCACCTCGCTGCGCTCGGACGACGTGGCCTGGTCCGAGGAGGACGAGGCGGAGCTGCTGGCCGCCATCGAGGAGGGCGCGGACCGCCTCGACCACCTGGTGGGCAACCTCCTCGACATGTCCCGGCTGCAGACCGGCACCGTCACCCCGCTGATCCGCGAGGTCGACCTCGACGAGGTGGTGCCGATGGCGCTCGGCGGCGTCCCCGAGGGCAGCGTGCTGCTGGACATCCCCGAGGCGCTGCCCATGGTCGCCGTCGACCCGGGGCTGCTGGAGCGCAGCGTCGCCAACGTCGTCGAGAACGCGGTCAAGTACAGCCCCGAGGGCAAGCCCGTACTGGTCGCGGCGAGCGCGCTGGGCGAGCGGGTGGAGGTCCGGGTCGTCGACCGCGGGCCGGGCGTCCCCGACGGCGAGAAGGACCGTATCTTCGAACCCTTCCAGCGCTACGGCGACGCCCCGCGCGGCGCCGGCGTGGGGCTGGGCCTGGCCGTCGCCCGCGGCTTCGCCGAGGCGATGGGCGGCACGCTGACCGCCGAGGACACCCCCGGCGGCGGCATGACCATGGTGCTCACCCTGCGGATGGCCGCGGGCCGGCCCCCGGCCCCCGTGGACCTCCCCGCCCAGGCCGTCACGTGATCCGACGGCCACAAGGCGTGACCGGGGCGGCCGGCCCCCGGGCAGTGCGGTCAGCAGGAGCCGGACTCGACGGTGGTCCGGCGCGGGCCGGACGCGGCAGTGGCCCGCCACGGGCCGGGCACGGCAGGGGTCCGGCGCCGGCCGGACACGACAGCGATCGTGAGCCCGACGGGGCAGTGACGACGACGGAGACGACGGAAAGGCAGGCGCAGGCGTGATGCAGCAGGCTTCGGGGGGCCACGCCCCGGCCCCGGTACGGGTGCTGGTCGTGGAGGACGAGCCGCAGATCGTGCGCGCGCTCGTCATCAACCTCAAGGCGCGCAAGTACGAGGTGGACGCCGCCCCCGACGGTGCCACGGCGCTCCAGCTGGCCGCCGCCCGCCACCCCGACGTCGTCGTCCTCGACCTGGGGCTGCCCGACATGGACGGCGTCGAGGTGATCAAGGGGCTGCGCGGCTGGACCCGGGTGCCGATCCTCGTGCTCTCCGCCCGCCAGACCTCCGACGAGAAGGTCGAGGCGCTGGACGCCGGCGCCGACGACTACGTCACCAAGCCCTTCGGCATGGACGAGCTGCTGGCCCGGCTGCGGGCGGCCGTCCGGCGCGCCGAGCCCGCCGCCGGGGCGGAGGAGACCGTGGTCGTCGAGACCGCGGCCTTCACCGTCGACCTCGCCGCCAAGAAGGTCCACCGCGAGGGGCGCGACGTGCGGCTGACCCCCACCGAGTGGCACCTGCTGGAGGTGCTGGTGCGCAACGCCGGCCGGCTGGTCAGCCAGAAGCAGCTCCTCCAGGAGGTCTGGGGGCCCTCCTACGGCACGGAGACCAACTATCTGCGGGTCTACATGGCGCAGCTGCGCCGCAAGCTGGAGAACGACCCCTCGCACCCCAAGCACTTCGTCACCGAGCCGGGGATGGGCTACCGCTTCGAGCGCTGAGCGGGTCCGCCGCGGCGGGCTCGTACGAGGGGTGCCCGAGACCGTACGGGGCCGACGGCGGGCGCGGGGGGCTCGTACGGGG
>NZ_JBPQTV010000422.1:0-4708 GCF_051386515.1 Streptomyces sp. URMC 123
GTGTTGACCGTGTCGTTGACCAGAACGGTCGTCACGATCTCGCGATGCAGCGCGTGCCGTGCGCTGCCGTGCGCGCGGTGTGCGCTCAGCTCGTGCGGTCCTGCTGCTCCGTCGCCGCGGCCCGCCGCGCCTTCGCGGCCGGGGCCCAGCCGCCGACCGACTGCCCGGCCGTGGCCCGCGTCCAGTACAGACGCCCGTCCAGGCCGATGACGGCCACGGCGGCCTGCCCGGACCCGTACGGCACCGCCGCGGGCGCGCCGGCGAACAGGAAGCCGGACGGGCTCCAGTCCGTGCTCGCCTCGGAGCCCGCGGGGATCTGCGCCGCGCTCACCATGCCGTAGTCGTCCCGGCCGGCCAGCACCGTGAAGTCCTTGCCGGCCGCGGCGGTGACGGGGCCGAACCCGGCCTTGCCGCCGAGCTCGACCGGGATGCCCTGCCAGGGCCGGTCGGGGCGGTTGCGCATGGTGAGCACCTCGGCGGTGCCCGGCTTGCGGAAGAACAGCCGGACCTCGTCGCCGTCGGCGCGGGCGGTCAGCGGGCCGGTGGTGGTGGGCAGCCCGGTCGGCCGCACCGGGTCCATGGGGCCGCGGGGCCGGTTCTGCGACCAGGCCAGCACCGTTCTGCGGGTGGCGGCGAACACATGGACGCGGCCCTCCGAGTCGGTGACGGCCGCCAGGTCGCCCAGCAGATCCGTGCCCCGCAGATCGGTCCAGGGCTCCCAGGTGCCGCCCGGCGCCTGGTACCGCGCGCTGAGCCCGTGCGAGCCGTTGCGGAGGAAGACCATCAGCCGGCCCGAGCCGTCCACCGCGGCCCGCGGCGCGCCGAGCTCCCAGGTCCTGACCTGGTCGCCGCCGTGCGGGTCGCCGAGCGACTCCCAGGGGCCGAAGTCGCCGTTGGGTGCCGTCTGCCGGGTGGTGACCAGCTCCCGGCGGTAGTCGGTGGGGCCGGGCCCGATGACCGTACGGGTGGCGACCACCGCGAGCCGGCCGTCGGCCAGCCGCACCGCGCTCGCGCCGTCGTCGATGCCGGCGCCGGGCAGCAGCTGGGGGCCGCTCCAGTCGCCGGTCCCGCGCCCGTTCTCCTTCCACACGCCGAGCCGGCCGCCCAGCACCCCGAAGGCGCGCAGCGAGCCGTCCTGCTGGGCCTGGACCCAGCTGGTGGACTCGCCCCGGTGGTAGCGGGTGGACTGCACCCAGTTGTACGCCATCGGGTTCTTGCCGACCTTGCGGTCGCCGCAGCCGGCGGCGTCCCGGCAGTCGTAGTCGTCGGTCCAGCCGTAGACGTTGAGCGCGTCCAGCTTGATCTTGCGCGCGCCGGGGCTGAGCGAGAACGGCAGCTTGTTGTTGAAGTAGCCGACGTACATCTGGGTCAGCACCGGCGGCCGGCCGGCGGCCGGGGACCGCTCGGCGTAGCGGGCCAGCGCCCGCTGGGCGAACCGGGCCCCGTACATGTGGTCCTGGTGGTCCTCGTACCCCTTGGGGTTGTGGTCCGGGGTCGGGTCCTGGAGCCGCACGTAGGTGGGTTTGAACCGCTCCAGCAGGCTGACGAGGGTGTCGGTCAGCTGGTCCTTGGTGTAGCTGAAGGGGCGGGTGACCGGGCTGCCCTCGGCCAGCATGGACTCCAGCGCCGGGGTCTCGCCGTCCCACAGGGCGCGCAGGCTCAGCGGCTGCTTCTTGCTCACGCTGCGCGCCTCGCGCAGCTGGAGCCAGACCAGGTGCACGCCCTGGGCGCCGTCGAGGGTGTCCAGTTCGGCCTGGGCGCCGCCCGCGGTGGTGATCGCCTCGCGCCGCCAGTGCGCCGCGCGGTTGCCGGTGGCCATCTTGGCGTAGGCGGCGCGGATGCCGTTCTGCCGGGCCTCGGCGAACTTCGGCCGGTCGGGCTTGGTGCCCTTGGGCCCGTTGACCCCGTCCGACTCACCGGAGGTGAGGTAGATGGTGGTGACGGGCTTGCGGGAGACCAGGGTGTGCGACAGGTCCGGGTTCATGAAGTACAGGTCGTCGTCCGGGTGGGCGACGATCTGCACCACCGACTCGGCGGTGTTCAGGGTGCTGGCCGGCCGGGTGGCGGCCAGGTCCGCGCCGGGCGCGGCCGTGCCGGTGACGCGGTGCGGGGTGCTGCCGCCCGAGGTGCACGCCGTCAGCCCGGCGAGGGCCAGGGCGGCGGCGACCACGGAGCGTCGGCGCGGGTGCGGAATGCGCATGGGTGAGGACCGATCCAATACGTTCGGCGTTGGTGCGGTGGCGGGGGGCGGGGCGGGCGGCTAGCCGGCGCGCCCGTCCTGTCCGCGGCGTGGCAGCCGCCGTCTGAGCGCCGGCCAGGCGGCCAGCAGCCCGAGGGCGCCCGCGGCGCCCGCGAGGATCGCCACCGAGGCGCGCAGCCCGCGCGGCCGGAAGGAGCAGGAGACCTCGTCGGCGCCGGAGTCCGGCAGCCGGACCCCGAGCAGCCCGTTGTACGAGATCGGGCGGCGCTGCGGCCCACCGTCGACGGAGCACTGCCAGCCGGGCACGTTCGCCGTCGCGAAGACGGCGGTGCCGCGGGAGCCGGCGGGGAGCGCGGCCTTGAGGCCGTGCCCGGAGGCGTCGACGTCGGTGGCGCCGGTGCGCTTGAGGTCGGCGACGGCGCGTCGCAGCCGGTCCTCGCCGAGACAGCCGATGGGGCTGCCGGGCAGCTCCGTCCTGGCCTTGGCGGTGAGGTCGACGGAGACCGTGCCGTTCGCGGGCACGGTGCCCAGCCGGATCAGCGGGGCGGCCTTGGCCGGGTAGCGGCCGTCGATCCGCAGGGGCTTGCCGTCGGGGCCGGGGATGGAGCCGTTGGTCCAGGTGGCGCTGAGGTACGCGGTGTCGCCGGGGCGGCACTGCGCGGTGAACCGGTACGGGTCCTTCCGCTTGTTCAGCAGGAACACCCCGTGGCGGGCCTTGCGGGGCTCCTCACCCGCGAAGGAGACGGCCGGCACGTCGTACACCCGGTGGCCCAGGACGGCCTCCTGCTGGGTGAAGACCGAGCCGCGCTGCCCCCAGGCGGGGGTGCCGTTGCCGGAGTGAACGGTGACCAGCGGCGGGTTGTCGTAGCGCTCGACGGTCACCCGGTCGCTGTCCGGGCTGTGCCGCACCCGGGCGCCGACCGAGAAGATCGCGTCGGCGACGGGGTTGTCCTGGCCGATCACATGGCGGCCGTGCATGGTCCAGGCGTAGCCCAGCCGGCGGGTGACGTCGGCGGACTGCTGGGGCACATAGCTGCTGTAGTACGAGGGGCCCTCGCCGCCGATGAGCTGCGGATCGTTGTTGACGATCTCGGTGGGGCCGGTGTCCGTGCGGAAGCGCGGCCAGCCGTCGAGGTCGGTCACGGCCTTCCGCAGGGCGTCGTGGCGGGCGCCCCAGGTGGGGTGCGGGGTGAAGAACGCGATCCGGTCGCGGAACCGGTCGGTGACCACCGCGCTCGCCGCCGTCTCGGCGAAGACCACGGCGGTCAGCGCCACGGCGATCACCGCTCCGGTGCGGGTGCGCACCGAGGCCGCGCCCGGCCGGGTGGCGCCGGCCCGGACCAGCCACACCAGCAGCGCCAGCGTGAGCGCGCCGCCGCCCAGGACCACCAGCCAGGTCAGCCAGTAGACGCCGCCCTTGCCCTGCCAGGCCGTGCCGGCCGCCAGCGCGCAGACGCCGCCGCCGGCCGCGAGCAGCGTCACCGGCTTGGGCCGGTGGGTCAGACAGAGCCAGCCGATGGTGGCCAGCAGCCCGGTGAGCACCAGCGCGGCCCGGTACGGGCTGCCGTTGGGCTGCGCCATGCCGTGCCACACCTTGACGGTCGGCAGCCAGCAGAACGACAGGGCGATGCCGACGACCGCGATCGACCAGACGGCGCGGGTGCGGGCCGCGATCGCCCGGTTCAGCGGGAAGGCCAGCACCAGCAGCAGGATCAGCATCCCGACGAAGAACCGCGGGATGGAGATCGGCGCGCGCTGGGCGGGCAGCAGCTGGAGG
The DNA here is from genome assembly GCF_051386515.1 of Streptomyces sp. URMC 123. Classification (NCBI taxonomy): domain Bacteria; kingdom Bacillati; phylum Actinomycetota; class Actinomycetes; order Kitasatosporales; family Streptomycetaceae; genus Streptomyces; species Streptomyces sp. URMC 123. The sequence goes on from NZ_JBPQTV010000422.1 coordinate 3,978, forward strand.
AGGAAGTCGAGCAGCGAGGGCCCGTGGTACGGCAGCGGGGCGATCGGCTGGGCGTTCTTGCTGGCGTAGAAGGAGGGCAGGATCATGGGCGCGGCGAGGGCGGTGCCCAGGCCGAACACGACCGCGGCGCGCACCGCGAACACCAGGCGCCGGCCGCGCTCCCAGTCCAGGGCCAGCAGGAACACCACGGCCACGACGGCGGTGCCGATGCAGGCCATCATCGCGGTGTAGAAGTTGCCCGCCCAGGCCAGGCCGACCATGGGGGCGGCCCAGAGCCAGCCCTTGCCGGTGCGGTGCCGGGCGCAGCGCAGCAGCGCCAGCAGCATCAGCGGCAGCGCGGTCAGGCCCCACAGCCACATCGGGTCGGGGGTGCCGTCGTTGAGGGTCCAGCCGGACAGCCCGTACGCGGCGCCGAACAGGCCGGCGGCCCACCAGGGGCCGGGCCGGAACCGGCGCAGCCAGACCGCCATCATCGCGGCGCCCAGGCCGATGCTCAGCACCTCGCCGACATAGACGCCCAGGTCCACCTGGTCGCGCGGGAACAGGCCCACGACCAGGGAGAACGGGTTGCCGAGGAAGCTGGTGAACTCCGCCCAGTAGGGCACGCCGAAGGCGCTGTTCCAGTTGAAGTAGAGGTCGCCCGAGCCGGTGCCGTGCAGCAGGTCCCACAGATGGGCGTGGAAGGGGACGAACTGGTTCCCGAGGTCGTTGACGGCGCGCGAGTGGCCGCC
>NZ_JBPQTV010000423.1:0-4681 GCF_051386515.1 Streptomyces sp. URMC 123
GGTGGGTGGGGGGAAACACCCCGCGCCGGAGGCGCGCCGTGAGAGCCCCCGAACCGTGAGGCAGATCACAGGCGAAGGATTACGCACATCGATCGCGGCCAGTGGATGATCATCGCCGGGCCCGGCCGAGGCACACGCCCTTCCGCCCCCGCCTGAAGCGCTTCGCCCGGCCGCCCGCGCAGGCGATTCGACAGGCGAGTCGCCGATCCCACCCACAGAACGGACCCGTGAAGTGAAGTTCTCGACCGTGCGCACCAAGGTCGCGGCATCCGTCGGCGCCATTGTCCTGACCGCGTTCGGCGGCGTCATGACGGCCTCCCCGGCCCAAGCCGCCGATCCGGGCTACCGCTGCACCAACTGGAAGACGACCAGCACTGGCTGGACCGCCGACTGCCGCGTGACCAGGGGCCAGGCGCGCGCGATGGTGGAGTGCCACGACGGCACGTCGCACTACGGACGGTGGATGGGCCGCGGCAACTGGAAGTTCGGCATGAGCTGCGGCAAGAGCCGGATGGGCGCCTATGACGTGGAGTGGAAGCCGTAACACCCACGCACGCCCCGCGGTACCGCACCCGTGGGCCGGACGCGGTGGTCGACCACGGAATCCGGCCCACGGGTACGCGGGCCGCGCGGCCTCAGCGGGGGAGGTCGGCGCCGTAGAAGTCGAGCGCCTCCGACACGGGTTGGAAGTACGTGCGCGCGCCCTCGTCCCCGCACATGCCGGACGCCGCGGACGCCAGCCCCAGCGCCGTCTCCCCGGAGAAGAGGGACCCTCCACTGTCCCCCTGCTCCGCGCAGACCGCCGCGAGGATCATCCCGTTGAACGTCTGGCCGTCCCGCGTGGTGAACGTGACGTCCGTGCCGAGGACGGACCCCTCGCGGACCCCCGTCGTGGAGCCGCTGCGCATCACCGACATGCCGGTGAGCGCCTCGCCCACCTGGGAGATCCACTGGGTGTCGCCGTTGTGGAGGTTGACCTCGCTCGGCGGGTGGTCCGTGCCCTCCCGGTATTTGACGAGGGCGAAGTCGTTGTCGCCGTTCTGCGCGTCGACCATCGTGCCGAGCCAGTTGCCGTGGCCGTCGGACCACGCGGCGCCGGCCCAGCCGCAGTGGCCGGCCGTGAGGAAGTACGGCTCGCCGTCGCGGTGGACGTTGAATCCGAGGGAGCAGCGCCCGCCGCTGCGGTGGATGGGGTCGCCGCCGGAGGCGACGGCGTCGAGCCGCCCGGGCACCCGCTCCAGCCGCGCCTTGTCGCCGAGCTCGCCGACGACCTTGGTGAGCCGGGCGAGGTCGGAGCGGGTGACGGAGCTGTCGGCCGTGACGAGGACCTTGTTGGTGACGGGGTCGATGAACCAGGACGTGCCCGGGACGGTCGCCCGCTCGGCGAGCGTCCGGCGGGCGGCCTGGAGTTGGGTCAGCGAGTGGCGGACGAGCCGGGCCCGCCCGCCGGCCTTGGCGACCGCCCGGGCGGCGGAGTCGTCGACGACGTTCACGACGAGGGAGCGGGCCTTGGCGTCGTAGTAGGCGCCGGCGGTGTGGCCGCGGAGGTCGGAGGTGAGGGTGGAGGCGAGCCGGCCGGCGGCCGCGGCGTCGAGGCTGCGGGGGGTGGGTTCGGGCTCGTCCCCGTGGGCGTACGGGGCGTGGCCGGTGCCCGTGGCGAGCAGTGCGGCGACGCACGCGCCGACGAGGGCGGCACGCCGCCGCAGGGCGGAAAGGCGATACGTCGACATCTCGACTCCTGGAGGGTGTGATCCGCTCCCGAGTATGTGTCGCCCCTGTCCCGCCAGCTTCCCGAACAGGCCAAATGGGGTATTTGCTTCTCTTTCGGGCCGCTGAGTCTCCCTCATGGGTGGGCGGGTGAAAGACCCGGCGCCGAAGGCGCCGAAAGGCAGCTTGTGACCTCCGCCGCGTTTCCGTTCAACGGGCGGGTGGGCAGGCGAAAGACCCCGGCGCCGGAGGCGCTGTCAAAGGCCCCGCACCCCCATTGACCCGACCGAACGCCGCCGGAACACTGCCCGCATGCCGATCGCCGATCGCTCAACCCCCCGCCGTACCCGACGCCGTACCGCCCACGGCAAACACGCACTGGCCGCGTTCGCCACCCTCGCCGCCGCGGACCTCGCCGCCGTGACCCGCCGCCCTCGGGGCCCGCTGCGCGCCGCGAAACCGCTGCTCATGCCCGCCCTCGCGGCGTACACACTGCGCCGCCGCGGCCCCGGGGCCGAGGGCCCGCCGTCGACCGCCCTCATGGCCGGGCTCGCGTTCGCCACCGCCGGCGACATCGCGCTGCTGTTCGACGCGCACGAGCCGGCGCTGCTGCTCGGCATGGCCGCCTTCCTGGGCACCCAGGTCAGCTACACCGCCGGCTGCGCCCGGCGGGGCGCGCTCGCCGCGCTGCGGCGCGACCCGCGCCCGGCGGTCGGCGCGCTGGCCGTCTGGGCGGCGGCCACCGCCGCCCTCGCCCCCACGCTGGAGCGGCGCCTGCGCCTGCCCGTCGCCGGCTACGGCCTCGTGCTGGCCGCGACGGCCGCCACCGCCGCGGCCGTCGGCGGCACCGTCGCCGTGGGCGCGGGCGCCTTCCTCGCCTCCGACCTCCTGATCGGCCTCCAGGCCGCCGGCCACACCTTCCCCGCCCAGGAGGTGCTCATCATGGCGGGCTATCTGCTCGGCCAGTTCCTGATCGCCACGGGCTGGCCGGCGCCCCCGGCGTGAGTCGTACCGGAGGGGACGCCGTGAGCGCTCCCTCCGGTTCCCCGCCGGCCGCCCGGGCCCGGCGCGGCGGTTACGGTCATGGGGTGCAGGACGCGACGACCCCCCAGCCCCACGAGACCCCCCGTACGGACCCCGGGCCCGGCCGCGAGGCCCCGGCGCCCGAGCTGTTCACCTGGGAGTTCGCCTCCGACCCGTACCCCGCGTACGCCTGGCTGCGCGAGCACCGCCCCGTGCACCGGACCGCGCTGCCCAGCGGGGTCGAGGCCTGGCTGGTGACCCGGTACGCCGACGCCCGGCAGGCCCTCGCCGACCAGCGGCTCAGCAAGAACCCCGCCCGGCACTCCGCGGCCGCGCACGCCAAGGGGCGGGTCGGCATCCCGGGCGAGCGCAGCGCCGACCTCATGACGCATCTGCTGAACATCGACCCGCCGGACCACACCCGGCTGCGCCGCCTGGTGTCCAAGGCGTTCACCCCCGGGCGGGTGGCCGACTTCGCGCCGCGCGTGCGGGAGCTGACCGACCGGCTGATCGACGACTTCTGCGCCACCGGCAGCGCGGACCTGATCCACGAGTTCGCCTTTCCGCTCCCCATCTACGCCATTTGCGACATGCTGGGGGTGCCGCCCGAGGACCAGGACGACTTCCGCGACTGGGCGGGAATGATGATCCGTCACGGCGGCGGGCCCCGGGGCGGCGTCGCCCGGTCGGTGAAGAAGATGCGGACGTATCTCGCCGACCTGATCCACCGCAAGCGCCGCGACCTCGGTGACGACCTGATCTCGGGCCTGATCAGGGCCAGCGACCACGGCGAGCACCTCACCGAGAACGAGGCCGCGGCCATGGCGTTCATCCTGCTGTTCGCCGGTTTCGAGACCACCGTCAACCTCATCGGCAACGGGACGTACGCCCTGCTGCGCCACCCGGAGCAGCGGGCCCGGCTCCAGGCCGCGCTGGCCGCCGGCGACGAGTCGCTGCTGGCCACCGGGGTGGAGGAACTGCTGCGCTACGACGGCCCGGTGGAGCTCGCGACCTGGCGGTTCGCCACCGAGCCGATCACCCTGGGCGGGCAGCGGATCGCCGCCGGCGACCCGGTGCTCGTCGTGCTGGCCGCGGCCGACCGCGACCCGGCCCGGTTCGACGACCCCGACACCCTCGATCTGGCCCGCCGCGACAACCAGCACCTCGGCTACGGCCACGGCATCCACTACTGCCTCGGCGCGCCCCTCGCGCGGCTGGAGGGCCGTACGGCGATCTCCACCCTGCTGCGGCGTTTGCCCGATCTGCGGCTCGCGGCGGAACCGGCCGATCTGCGCTGGCGCGGCGGGCTCATCATGAGGGGACTGCGCACGCTTCCGGTGGAGTTCACCCCCGCCGCGCCGGAGCGGACACCACCCGGCGCCACTAGCAGAAGTGACGGTCAGTCAGCTACGTGACCTGAGCGTGATCTCCGCTACATCGACTTGTGACTGGTGTTCGACCCCGCTACTTTCGGGCCGCATATCCAGGCTCGCCCGTCGCTCGAAAGGCACACGCATGCGCTCCGGGAACGGTAGACACCGCCGCCCCCGTCAGGCTCCGGCCCTGTTCGTCGCCGCGGGGGTGACCGGCGCCAGCATCGCCATGCCGCTGCTGGCCGCGTCCGGCGCCCAGGCCGCCGACGCCCAGACCTGGGACCGCGTCGCCAACTGCGAGAGCGGGGGCGTGTGGAGCGCCAACACCGACAACGGCTACTACGGCGGCCTCCAGATGACCCAGCAGACCTGGGAGGCCTTCGGCGGCCGGGACTACGCCCCGCGCCCCGACCTGGCCAGCCGCTCCCAGCAGATCGCCGTCGCCGAGCGGGTGCTGGCCGCGCGCGGCCCGGACAAGGCGTTCCCGGGCTGCGCGGTCAACGCGGGCCTCGCCAAGGACGGCAAGGCCCCCGGGGTGAACCCCGGCAGCACCCGCTCGGCGACGGCGATCTGCTGGG
>NZ_JBPQTV010000424.1:0-4638 GCF_051386515.1 Streptomyces sp. URMC 123
CCCCGACACGCCCCAACGGGTGACGCCCCGGCCGATGGCCCCGCCGCCTCAGCGGGCGGTGAAGCGGGTGGGGGCCGAGGTGCTCGTGCCGCCGGTGGGGAGGGGTTGGGACGGGCAGTCGGAGAGCACCGTCACCATCGCGTCCCGCTCCGCGTCGGTCACCCACAGCTCGTACTTGCGCTTCACCGCCACCTGCCGGGCCACGTACTCGCAGCGGTAGCCCTTGTTCGGGGGCAGCCAGGTCGCCGTGTCGCCGTCGCCCTTCTCGCGGTTGGTCGACGCGTCCACGGCGAGCAGGTTCAACGGGTCGTTGGCCAGGGCTATGCGCTTGCTGGGCTCCCACTGGGACGCGCCCTTCTGCCAGGCGTCGGAGAGCGCCACCACGTGGTCGATGTCCACGCTGCTGCCGCTGCCGCGGGTGAAGGGGACGTCCTTGCCCGTGTACGGGTCGTTCTTCAGCGTGCCGGAGGCCACCTGGCACTCCTGCGACGCGGCCTCCCCCGCCTCGCCCGCCTCCCCGGACCGGCCGCTTCTGGCGCCCTTGCCGCTCTTGCGGTTCCGGCCCGACGTGCCGTCGGTGAAGGCCACGTCCGCGAGGTCGCGCTTGAGGATGTCGTCCCGGGTGCGGCAGCCGTTGCCGTCCGTGTCGGCCCACGGCGTGCCGAACCGCTCCCGCTCGTACCCCGTCTTGGGCGCGCGGCCCTTGACCGTGAGCTCCCGCGCGGCCGCGAGGGCGCTGCCCGGCGTGCCCCGCTTGCCGTCGTCCGGGCCGTCCCCGCCGTCGGAGGAGCAGCCGCCGAGGAGGACGGCCAGGGCCGCCGCCACCGCGGCGGCGCCTCGTACGGACAGGGCGCCACGGGGCATTCGCGTACGTATCACGCCGACCGATCCTAGGAGGCCGGCTCCCGGCGCCGTAACGCGCGGCACCGCGGCGGTGGAGCGCGCCGGGGCCCGCGGCGCGCGCGGTGGCGCCGGGGCCCGTACCCCGGGGCCCCCGACCCCGGCCCCGAGCCCGGCCCTGCCCCTCGCCCCGAGAACCGGGTCAGGAGAGGATCGTGGTGAGGAACTCCCCCGTCCAGGCCAGCAGTTCGCGGCCGACCAGCGGCTTGCCGCCGATGCGCGCGGTCGTCGGCCGCGGCACCAGGATCTGCTGGGTGGCCGGCTTGAACACCGTGCGCGGGTGGAGCCGCTTGAGCCGCAGCTCCTGCGACTCGCGCAACTCCACCGGCCCGAAGCGGATGTTCGAGCCCTGGAGCGTGATGTCGGAGACGCCGCAGGACCGGGCGAGCATCCGCAGCCCCGCCACCAGCAGCAGGTTCTCCACCGGCTCGGGGAGCTTGCCGTAGCGGTCGGTCAGCTCCTCCCGTACGGCCGTGATGTCCTCCTCCGTGGTCGCCGCGGCGATCGCCCGGTACGCCTGGAGCCGCAGCCGCTCGCCCGGCGCGTAGTCGTGCGGAACGTGCGCGTCCACCGGCAGCTCGATCTTGACCTCCAGCGGCGGCTCCTCCTCCACCCCGCCCTCCAGGGAGGCGCGGTAGTCGGCGACGGCCTCGCCCACCATCCGCACGTACAGGTCGAAGCCGACCCCCGCGATATGGCCGGACTGCTCGCCGCCCAGGAGGTTGCCCGCGCCGCGGATCTCCAGGTCCTTCATCGCCACGTACATGCCCGCGCCCATCTCCGTGTGCTGGGCGATGGTCGCCAGCCGCTCGTGGGCGGTCTCCGTCAGCGGCTTCTCCGGCGGGTAGAGGAAGTACGCGTAGCCGCGCTCCCGGCCCCGGCCCACCCGGCCGCGCAGCTGGTGGAGCTGCGAGAGCCCGAACGTGTCGCCGCGCTCCACGATGAGCGTGTTCGCGTTGGAGATGTCGATGCCCGACTCCACGATGGTCGTGGAGACCAGCACGTCGAACTTCTTCTCCCAGAAATCCACCACGACCTGCTCCAGCGCCGTCTCCGACATCTGGCCGTGGGCCGTGGCGATCCGCGCCTCCGGCACGATCTCGCGCAGCCGCGCCGCCGCCCGGTCGATCGACTCCACCCGGTTGTGGATGTAGAAGACCTGGCCCTCGCGGAGCAGCTCGCGGCGGATGGCCGCGCCGATCTGCTTCTGCTCGTACGGGCCCACGAAGGTCAGCACCGGGTGCCGCTCCTCCGGCGGGGTGGTGATCGTCGACATCTCGCGGATGCCGGTGACCGCCATCTCCAGGGTTCGCGGGATCGGCGTCGCCGACATCGTCAGCACGTCCACATTGGCGCGCAGCTTCTTCAGCTGCTCCTTGTGCTCGACGCCGAACCGCTGCTCCTCGTCGACGATGACCAGGCCCAGGTCCTTGAACTTCGTCTCCGAGGAGAACAGCCGGTGGGTGCCGATGACGACGTCCACGGAGCCCTCGCGCAGCCCCTCCAGGACCGCCTTGGCCTCGGTGTCCGTCTGGAACCGCGACAGCGCCTTCACCACGACGGGGAACTGGGCGTAGCGCTCGGAGAAGGTGCCGAAGTGCTGCTGCACCAGCAGCGTCGTGGGCACCAGCACGGCGACCTGCTTGCCGTCCTGGACGGCCTTGAACGCCGCTCTCACCGCGATCTCGGTCTTGCCGTAGCCGACGTCGCCGCAGATCAGCCGGTCCATCGGGACCGCCTTCTCCATGTCCTCCTTGACCTCGGCGATCGTGGTGAGCTGATCGGGGGTCTCGGCGTACGGGAACGCGTCCTCCAGCTCCCGCTGCCAGGGGGTGTCGGGGCCGAAGGTGTGGCCGGGGGCGGCCATCCGCGCCGAGTAGAGCTTGATCAGATCGGCGGCGATCTCCTTGACCGCCTTCTTCGCCCGCGCCTTGGTCTTGGTCCAGTCGGCGCCGCCGAGCCGGTGCAGCGTGGGGGCCTCGCCACCGACGTACTTGGTGATCTGTTCGAGCTGGTCCGTGGGCACGAACAGGCGGTCGCCGGGCTGGCCGCGCTTGGCCGGGGCGTACTCCACCACCAGGTACTCGCGGGTCGCGCCCTGCACCGTGCGCTGCACCATCTCGATGTAGCGGCCCACGCCGTGCTGCTCGTGGACGATGTAGTCGCCCGGCTGGAGGGTCAGCGGGTCGATGGTCTTACGGCGCCGGGCCGGCATCCGGCCCAGGTCCCGGCCGGCCGCCTTCTGCCCGGACAGGTCCGTCTCGGTGAGCACGGCGAGCTTCAGACCGGGGTCGACCAGGCCGTGGTCGAGGGAGCCGCAGGCGACGTGCACCAGCGACGGGGTGATCTCGCCGAGGTCGGCGTCCAGGCGGGCGGCGATGCCCTCGCCGCCGAGCACCTCGACGGTGCGGGCGGCGGTGCCGTGGCCCTCGGTCACGAAGACCGTGCGCCAGCCGTCCGCCAGCCAGCCCTTGGTGTCGGCGAGCGCGCGGGCCGTGTCGCCGCGGTAGCTCTCGGGGGCGCGCAGCCCCAGGGTGACCGTGTCGGCGGAGAGGTCCTCGTCGGCGGCGAAGGGGCTCACCGACCACCACATCATGCCCAGCTCGCGGGCGCGCTCGCGGACGTCCGCGATGCCCCACAGCGAGGCCGCGCCCAGGTCGATCGGGGCCTCGCCGCCGCCCGCGCTCGCCGCCCACGAGGCCTGCAGGAACTCCTGGCTGGTCGCGACGAGGTCCGCGGCCCGGGTACGGACCCGCTCCGGGTCGCAGACCACCGCCATCGTGCCGGCCGGCAGCACGTCCAGCAGCAGCTCCATCTCGTCCACGAGGACGGGGGCGAGGGACTCCATGCCCTCCACGGCGATGCCCTCGGCGATCTTGCCGAGCAGCTCGCCGAGCTCCGGGTGCTCCTCGGCCAGGGCGGCCGCCCGGTGCCGTACGTCGTCGGTGAGCAGCAGCTCACGGCAGGGCGGCGCCCACAGGCCGTGCTCGGCCACCTCCAGGCTCCGCTGGTCGGCCACCTTGAAGTAACGGATCTCCTCGATGTCGTCGCCCCAGAACTCGACCCGGAGCGGGTGCTCCTCGGTCGGCGGGAAGACATCGAGGATGCCGCCGCGCACGGCGAACTCGCCGCGCTTCTCCACCAGCTCCACCCGGGAGTACGCGGCCGCCGCCAGCGCCTCGGTGACCTCCCCGAGGTCGGCGGTCGTGCCCGTGCGCAGCGATACGGGGACGAGCTCGCCCAGGCCCTTGACCTGCGGCTGCAGCACGGAGCGGATGGGGGCCACGACCACGCTCACCGGGCCCGCGCCCGGGTCGTCCGCCGAGGGGTGCGTCAGCCGGCGCAGCACGGCGAGCCGGCGGCCCACGGTGTCCGAGCGGGGCGAGAGCCGCTCGTGCGGGAGGGTCTCCCAGGCGGGGTAGTCGACGACCGCGTCCTCCTGGCCCGCGGGCATCAGCGAGCGCAGCGCGGCGGCCAGGTCCTCGGCCTCGCGGCCGGTGGCGGTGACGGCCAGCACGGGGCGGCCGGCGGAGCGGGCCAGCGCGGCGATCGCGAAGGGCCGCGCGGCGGGCGGCCCCACGAGGTCGAGATGCGGACGGTCGCCGTTGGCCGCGGAGCGCACCGCCTCGGCGAGCGCGGGATCGTTGACGACGACGTCGAGGAGACCGTGCAGGCTCATGAAGGCGGCTTTCCGTCCCGGGGTGGTCAAACGCGGGGGCCCGCCGCGCGGGGGCGGGG
>NZ_JBPQTV010000425.1:0-4614 GCF_051386515.1 Streptomyces sp. URMC 123
GGGCGGGGGGACCGAGCCGTCCGTCGGGGCCACCGCCGGGGCCGACGCCGCCGCGCGGCGCGACTGCGCGCGGGCGCGCAGGTACTCGATCACGATCGGCACGACCGACAGCAGCACGATCCCGACGAGGATCGCCTCGATGTTCTGGTGCACGAACTCGATCTTGCCGAGCGACGCCCCGAGCAGGGTGACGCCCGCTCCCCAGAGGCAGCCACCGATGATGTTGAAGATGATGAAGGAGCGGTAGTTCATCCGGCTGACACCCGCGATGATCGGGGTGAACGTGCGGATGATCGGCACGAAGCGGGCCAGGACCAGCGACTTGGGCCCGTGCTTCTCGAAGAACTCGTGGGCCTTCTCGACGTTCTCCTGCTTGAACAGGCGTGAGTCCGGCCGCCGGAAGAGCGCCGGCCCCACCTTGCGGCCGAAGAGATAGCCGACCTGGTCCCCCACCACCGCCGCGAGCACGATCAGGGTGCAGACCAGCCACAGCGGCTTGTCCAGCACGCCGGTGGTGACCAGCAGCCCCGTGGTGAACAGCAGGGAGTCACCGGGCAGGAAGAACCCGATGAGCAGTCCCGACTCGGCGAAGACGATGAGCAGGACGCCGGGCAGACCGAAGTTCCCGATCAGGAAATCTGGGTCGAGCCACGTGGGGCCGAGCGCGAGTTGAGTCACGGGTGACAGGCTCCTGGGTCAGGGGCGCAGGCTCATGCGAGGCCCGGGCACAGGGGGAGGGAACAGGTGTCGCTGCCCAAAGCTATCAACGTACTCCATGGGCCACCGGTTCCAGGAGACCATCGAACAGCGGCCCGAACATCATCCGTGCGCCGTCCGGGGGAACACCGAGCAACGCCGGGCCCCCGGAATGCGTCCGTCTCCACGACAGGTGACGATCACCAGCAGGAGGTGGATGCGTGAGCAACATCGAGGATTACGGCGGCGGGCAGCGCGGCGACTCGGACGTTCTGGTCGTGACGACCAACGACGTGCCGGGCTATCGGGTGGAGCGGGTCATCGGCGAGGTCTTCGGCCTGACCGTGCGCTCCCGGCACGTCGGCAGCCAGATCGGCGCGGGGCTGAAGTCGCTGGTCGGCGGCGAGCTGCGGGGTCTGACGAAGACGCTGGTGGAGACGCGCAACCAGGCGATGGAGCGCCTGGTGGACCAGGCGCGGGCGCGCGGCGCCAACGCCGTCCTCATGATGCGCTTCGACGTCTCCTCCGGCGCGGACGTCGGCACCGAGGTGTGCGCGTACGGGACCGCCGTCGTCATCGCGCCGGCGCACTGATCGGGGGCCGGTGAGACCCGTGGGCGGGGGCCGGGGCGTGTCGTGCGCACACCCCGGCCCCTTCCGTCACAGCCCGCCGGCACCCCCCGCGTACCCGTTGCGGGCGGCGTTGGCGAGGATCGCGTCCCGCAGGAACCGCGCCGCCCCCGGCCGGATCGCCTCGTAGTACGCCGTGAAGCGGGGATCGGCCACGTACATCTCCGCCAGCCCGGTCTGGATCTCGTACGAGCAGTCGTAGTAGTGGCCGCTGATCGAGCCGCGGTGCTCCTCCGCGAGGGCCAGGGCCGCCGCGGACTTTGGGCCCTCGCCGGCGTCCATCACCGCGGCGAGCCGGCGCCCCCAGTCCTCCTGCTCCGCCTTGATCCGCAGCCAGTCCTCCTTGGTGTACGAGGACGTCCTGCGCCGCGACTCGCGGTACGCGTCGCTGTCGCCCCAGCGCCGCCGCGCCTCCTCCTCGTAGCGCTCGGGGTCGTGGTCGCCGAAGACCTCGAACCGCTCCTCCGGTGTGAGCCTCACGCCCATCTTCCGTGCCTCCATCGCCGTCTCGACGGCGGCGGCCATCCGCCGCAGCTTCTCGATCCGCGCGGACAGCAGGTCGTGCTGGCGCCGCAGGTGGCGCACGGGGTCCGCGTCCGGGTCGTCGAGCAGGGCCGCCACCTCGTCGAGCGGGAACCCGAGCTCGCGGTAGAACAGGATCTGCTGGAGCCGGTCGAGGTCGGCGTCGTCGTACCGCCGGTGCCCCGCGTGGCTGCGCCCGCTGGGCGCGAGCAGGCCGATCTCGTCGTAGTGGTGCAGGGTGCGCACCGTGACCCCGGCGAAACCGGCGACCTGTCCCACGGAGTAGCTCATGGCTTCCGCTCCTTCCTCCGTACGCGCCCAGCCTGGGTCCTCACGTCGCGTGAGGTGCAAGCCCGCCCGCTCGGGTCACCGGCGGAGCCCGCGGCTCCTCACGCCCCGCGAGGTTCGAGCCCGCCGCCGCCGAGGCGGGCGCCGGCCGTCGCCGAGCCCAGCCAGGTGTGCGGGTTCCCCGCCCAGCACCATCCCAGCTTCGGCGCCCCCTTGCTGATCCACAGCGCGGGCACCCGCCGGTCCCCGCAGCGGGAAGCCACCAGCGAGAAGCACGCGTTCCTGGCCAGCGAGGCGGGGAACTGGGTGACGAAGGCGATCCCCTCGTCGACCGTGATCGGGGTCCGCCCCCGCCCCCGGATGATCTCCATCGCGTCGTCGGGCGCGAGGTCGCGCGTCTCCTCGCCCCGGTCGAGGTCGAAGGCCAGATAAACCGGCTCGGCCGGCACCTCGACCTCCTCGATCGCCCGGAAGCGGGCGATGTCCTCCGGTTCGAAGTCGGCGAAGCCGGTCTTGCCCCGCAGCTCGGTGAGCTCCATGGCCCGCTCGGAGGGGACCAGCTCCTTGCGCACCACCAGCACGAAGGGAACCCGCGCCGCGGTGGGCGGGGCCATGCCGGCGGCGCGCTCCACGGCCACCGCGCGCAGCGGGGCGGCCAGGTCGCGGAAGGTGCCCGGCGCCATGCCCGCCACCGCCGGGTAGCCCTTGTCCAGCAGCGTCCGGAGCTGGCGGTCGAACTCGGCGCCCGCGTCGAAGTGGGTCGTGTTCCTGTCGTCCGTCACACGCTCTCCCGTCGTTCGGCCCGAGGGCCGCAAGCGTCTAGTCAAACTTGACTAACGCCGCCCGCCTCACTCCCCATTCCCGACCGGGAGCGGTTTTCTCGGGTGAGCCCTTCGGGACGCCTCAGGGCGTCTCGGCCGGCGCCCCGGCGGGCGGCTCGGCAGGCGACTCGGCCCGGTCGGCCGCGTACGGGTTCTCCACGCCGTCCGGGAGCACCGTGCACGGCGGCTCCCCCTCGCCCGCCATCACATACGCCCCGTTCTCCAGGCGCTCGATCAGCCCGCGGGTCCACTGCGCCCCCGCGTCCGCCGTGCACACCCAGAGGTTCATGATCTCGCCGATGTGGCCGAGCCGCTCGGGGCCCTCGCCCGGGGTGTAGTACTCGGTGACCGTCCGGCGCCAGCCCTCCAGCGCCTCGACGCGCCGCTTGAGCAGGGCGATCGCCTCGTCGCGCGGAAGGTCCACGATGAAGCCGACGCCGGCGCTCAGCACGTCGATCTTCTGGTCCCAGGCGGTCAGGGCCTCGCGCAGCAGGGTGAAGTACTCCTCCTCGCCGCGCTCGGTCAGCTCGTACTCCGTGCGCGGCGGGCCGCCCACCGAGCTCGGCGCGACGTCGTGCGCGATCAGCAGTCCCTGCTTGGCCATCTGCTTGAGGGCGTGGTAGATCGAGCCGGGCTTGGCGTTGGACCACTCGTGCGCGCCCCAGAACTCCAGGTCGTTGCGGACCTGATAGCCATGCGCCCTGCCGTGCTGGCGGATCGCCCCCAGGACCAGCAGTCGCATCGGTGACATCGCCGCGCCTCTCCATCCTCGTGCCGGTGGCGAACAGCGTAGTCCCGCACCACCCGGAGGCCACTATTCAACTTTGACCAGTTCCCCATTCGGGGCTAGCGTGCCCGGGGTGACCGAGACGACGACTCCGATCCTGCCGTGCCGGACGATCGACCCGACGCTCGACTTCTACCGCGCCCTCGGCTTCGAGGTGACGTACCGCCAGACCCGCCCCAACCCGTACGCGTCCGTCGTGCGCGGCGGCATCGAACTCCACTTCTTCGGCATGAAGGCGTACGACCCCAGCACGTCGTACAGCACCTGCTATGTGCACACCACCGATGTGGACGGGCTCTACGCCGCGTTCCGCGAGGGTCTGCGCGCCGCCTACGGCAAGCTGCCGGTCCGGGGCATCCCCCGGATCGGTCCCCTGAAGGACATGCCCTACGGCGTACGGCAGTTCCTGATGACCGACCCCGGTGGCAACGCCATCCGCGTCGGGCAGCCCATCAGCGACTCCAGCGACTACGAGGAGGAGCCCCGGGAGCCGTTCGCCCGCGTGGTGCACACCGCGTCGCTGCTCGCGGACTCCAAGGAGGACTTCCGCACCGCCGCCAAGCTCCTGGACCGCGCGCTGGCCAAGCACGAGGACCCGCCCGCCCTCGACCTCGTCCGCGCCCTGCTGCTCCGCGCGGATCTGGCGGTGCGGCTGGGCGCCCCGGAGGAGGCCGCGCCGCTGATGGCGCGGGCCGCCGGGATCGAGCTCGGCGAGCGGGAGCGGGCGGAGCTCGCCGACGAGCTGCGCTGGGCCGGGGACCTGGCGGCGGAGCTGCGTGACCTCGGCATCGAGGGTTCGGCGGACGGGGGTCCGGCCTGAGGATGCCGTCCGGCCGCGGGGCGTACGGGCCCCGCGGCACGACCGGCGGGG
>NZ_JBPQTV010000426.1:0-4603 GCF_051386515.1 Streptomyces sp. URMC 123
GCCGCGGAGCGTGTCGCTCCGCGGCCGCCGTCCGGTGAGTGGCCCACTGCCCGCCCACCGTCGTCCTGCCCGGGAATGCGCCGGGGGCCGCTGATCGCGGGCCCCGCCCCGTACTGAGCCCTACTTGCGGGCGCCCTCGCCGGTCTCGCTGTCGGCGGCCTCTTCGGCGGACTGCTGCTTGGGGATGTCCACGCCCTCGGCCGCCGCCTCGCCCGCCTCCGCCGGTTCCGCGGCCGCCTCGGCCTTCTCCTCGGCCGGCGTCTCCGCCGTCGCCTTCGATTCCGCCGTCGGAGTGGCCGTGGCCGTCTCCTCCGTTGACGCCTTGGACGACTTCCGCAGAAGCTTTGAAAGAAACGCGCCCATATCTACTCCATACGTTACTCGTGTGGGCGAAATCCCGTGCCGCCCGGAGCGTCTCATTGCGCCGCCCGCGGGCACCGGTCCTGAAACCGGCCATCGGAACCTCGCAACAGGCAACGATGCGGACACGGGACCGTCACGTAGCTCGTTCGAGGAGTGGCCGCCGGGTTTGCGAGACTGGGGCGGTGAACAGCGCAGCCCCCGCACCGCGGGTCATCGCCGTCGTCGGCCCCACCGCGGCCGGCAAGTCCGATCTCGGCGTGGCCCTCGCCCGCCATCTCGGCGGCGAAGTCGTCAACGCCGACTCGATGCAGCTCTACCGAGGTATGGACATCGGCACCGCCAAGCTGACCCCGGCCGAACGGCAGGGGGTGCCGCACCACCTGCTCGACGTCTGGGACGTCACCGAGGCCGCCAGCGTCGCGGAGTACCAGCGGCTGGCCCGCGCCCAGATCGACCGGCTCCTCGCCCGGGGGCGCGTCCCGATCCTCGTCGGCGGCTCCGGGCTGTACGTCCGGGCCGCCATCGACGTCCTCGAGTTCCCCGGCACCGACCCCGCCGTACGGGCCCGGCTGGAGGCAGAACTGCTGGCCGAGGGCCCGGGGCCGCTGCACCGCCGGCTCGCCGCCGCCGACCCGGAGGCCGCGCGGGCCATCCTGCCCGGCAACGGCCGCAGGATCGTCCGGGCGCTGGAGGTCATCGAGATCACCGGCCGGCCCTTCACCGCCAACCTCCCCAGCCATGAGTCCGTCTACGACACCGTCCAGATCGGCGTGGACGTCGCCCGCCCGGAACTCGACGAACGCATCACCACGCGCGTCGACCGGATGTGGGACGCGGGTCTGGTCGACGAGGTCCGGGCCCTGGAGGCCGTCGGCCTGCGCGACGGGCTCACGGCCTCCCGCGCCCTCGGGTACCAGCAGGTCCTGACCTTCCTGGCGGGCGACTGCACCGAGGACGAGGCGCGCGCCGAGACCGTACGCGCCACCAAGCGCTTCGCGCGCCGTCAGGACTCGTGGTTCCGCCGCGATCCGCGGGTGCATTGGCTCAACGGGGCGGCCGACCACCGGGGGGAACTCCTCGGGCAGGCGCTGGGGTTGGTCGAACGACCGGTCACAGCCTGATCACGTGATGGCATCGGGACGCTCCGTGCGTCATCCGGGCCTGGGTGAGCGTGTCATCATCGACCTTCGATCGAGCCGTGAGTCTGAGTTGGGAGGGCGCGTGGCGATGGAGGCCGGCCCTCGGGACAGACCGCAGCCGCCGCAGGACGAGCCCGTGCCCGAGCTCCTGCTGGGGGCGGGCGAGGAGTCCTTCCGCGAGCTGCGTCCGCCGCGGCGGCTGCGGATATGGCAGCTCGCGCCCATCGTGGTGCTCGCCGTCGTCGGCTCGCTGATGTTCGCCTTCCCGCTCGCCTTCGACTTCGGTGACGGCGGCGCGGTCATCGCCATGCTGGGCCTGCTGATCAGCTCCTGCGCGGCGGGCTGGGGCATGATGGCGGCGCGCCGCGTGGGCCACACCTGGCCCGGGCTGCCGCCGAGGGGGTCGGGCCGGCGCCCCGACTGGCGGGTCGTCGCCCTGTACGTGCTCGTGGTCGGCACCGTCGCCGCGCTCGCCATCTGGCGCGTGGCCCGCCTGCGCTGACCCGCTGCCTCGTCGGCCGCGCCCGTCACCGCCCCGGCCCGCCCGGCGGGGGCACCGTAGGATCGAGACGTGACCACCACGCGCATCCCCTTCCTCAAGGGGCACGGCACCGAGAACGACTTCGTGATCGTCCCGGACCCGGACAACGCCCTGCCGCTGCCCCCCGCCACCGTGGCCAGGCTCTGCGACCGCCGCGCCGGCATCGGCGGCGACGGCCTGCTGCACGTCGTGCGGTCCGCCGCGCACCCGGAGGCGGCTCATCTGGCCGCCGAGGCCGAGTGGTTCATGGACTACCGCAACAGCGACGGCAGCGTGGCCGAGATGTGCGGCAACGGCGTCCGGGTCTTCGCCCGCTACCTCCAGCGCGCCGGTCACGTCACGTCCGGGGCCTTCGCCGTGGCCACCCGCGCCGGCATCCGGCGGGTCACCATCGCCGGGAACGGCCCCGGCGGCGCCGAGGGCGATGTCACGGTCTCCATGGGCCGGGCGGCGCTCCTGGGGGCCGGCGGCAGCGGAGCGGCGGCCCAGGCCCCCGGAGCGGCCGACGGCGACCCGGCCGGCGCGGCCGCGGACGCCGGCCCCACCGTCACCGTCGGCACCCGCCAGTGGCCGGTGCGCTCCGTGAGCATGGGCAACCCGCACGCCGTCGCCTTCGTCGAGGACCTGGCCCACGCCGGCAGCCTGCTGGCCCCGCCCCGGCTCCACCCGGAGGGCGCCTTCCCCGACGGTGCCAACGTGGAGTTCGTCGTCGACCGCGGGCCCGGCCATGTGGCCATGCGCGTCCACGAGCGCGGCGCCGGCGAGACCCGGTCCTGCGGCACCGGGGCCTGCGCCGTCATGGTGGCCACCGCACGCCGCGACGGCGTCGACCCGGCCACGACGGGTCGCCCGGTCACGTACACCGTGGACGTCCTCGGCGGCACCCTGCGGATCACCGAGCATGTCGACGGCGAGGTCGAGATGACCGGTCCCGCCGTGATCGTGGCCGAGGGCACCCTCGCCCCCGAGTGGTGGGGCGCCCCGGCCTGCGCGGCCGCGGACACCGGCGCTCCCGCCGCCGATGCTCCGAACGCCGGCCCCGGGGGAGCCGGCGCGCCGGACCGCGTCCCCGCCGCCTGACGACCCCGCCCCGGTCGGAACCACCCGGCTCCCCGCCGTCCGACTGACGACCCCGGCTCCCGGGCCGGAGCCGCCCCCGCGCCCCGCCCGGAGCCACCCGGCTCCCGGGCCGGGGCCAGAGGCGCGCTCCGGGCGCCGCGACCGGCGCACGGCGCGGGTGACGGACCGGCGCCGCCTCGCGCCCTTTACGCCTCTCACCACCCCAATCGCCTGATCGTTCGCTCGAATGGGTGGTCCGGTTCACGCTGGGCGAGAGGGGGAGAGCGCTGCGTGATGGGCTCGGTAGCATCAAGCACCGGCACTGGGTGCCCGATCCGCACCCAGGAGGGCGCGGCGCGGGCCGCGCCGGGCTCCGGAGGGCTCGTGCCCCGGAGCCCGGAGACACCGCCCTTGCCGGTCGACGTCGCCGGAGGTGCCCATGAGCGCAGAGGCAGCCGACCATGGTTCTCTCGGCCGCAGGCGCGGCCGCCCCCGCATCGCCCCGCGCATCTCCCCACGGATCGACCTCCGCAGACTCGGCCGCGCCGCGCTCCTGGGGCCGGCCTCGCGCGGCAGGATGCCGGACGCCATCGACCACATCGCCAAGGTCCACCGCTCGCACCACCCGCGCGCGGACCTCGACCCCCTGCGCAGGGCGTACCTCCTCGCCGAGTCCTCCCACCGGGGCCAGTTCCGCAAGAGCGGCGAGCCGTACATCACGCACCCGCTGGCGGTGACCCTGATCCTGGCCGAACTGGGCGCCGAGACCACCACCCTCACCGCGTCCCTGCTCCACGACACCGTGGAGGACACCGAGGTGACGCTCGATCAGGTGGGGGAGGCGTTCGGGGCCGAGGTGCGCTATCTCGTCGACGGCGTCACGAAGTTGGAGAAGGTCGACTACGGGGCGGCCGCCGAACCGGAGACCTTCCGGAAGATGCTGGTGGCCACCGGCAACGACGTCCGGGTGATGTCCATCAAGCTCGCCGACCGGCTGCACAACATGCGCACGCTCGGGGTGATGCGCCCCGAGAAACAGGTGCGGATCGCCAAGGTCACCCGCGATGTGCTCATCCCGCTCGCCGAGCGCCTGGGGGTCCAGGCCCTCAAGTCCGAACTGGAGGACCTCGTCTTCGAGATCCTCCACCCCGAGGAGTACGCGCGCACCCGCGAACTCGTCCTGGAGCACATCCGCGGCGGAACCGACCCCCTGGTGGGCGTCGCGGAGAACATGCGCTCCGTACTGCGCGAGGCGGACATCGCCGCCGAAGTCCACGTCCGGCCGCGCCACTTCGTCTCCGTCCACCGGGTCCGCATCAAGCGCGGCGAGCTCGGCGGCAGCGACTTCGGCCGGCTGCTCGTGCTGGTGGCCGAGGACGCCGACTGCTACGCCGTCCTCGGTGAACTCCACACCTGCTTCACCCCGGTCATCTCGGAGTTCAAGGACTTCATCGCCGTTCCCAAGTTCAACCTGTACCAGTCGCTGCACACGGCCGTGGCC
>NZ_JBPQTV010000427.1:0-4583 GCF_051386515.1 Streptomyces sp. URMC 123
CCCCCCCCGCGCCCGCCCCGTGGGGCGGGCGCCACCGTGCGGGCGGGCGCCGTAGCGCCGATGTGCGGGAAGGGCGCGCCCGGAGCACCGCGCGCGCCCCGTCACCCCCTGTGGTGTCCGGTGGTGTACCTGTGGCCGACCACCGGGTTTTTGTGAGAACCCGCCGGGAAGGCTCCGTTGCGTCCATTCGGGGTGCGCCGGCCCATGGGGAGAACGCGCCGGCCCATTCGGGTGGTTGTGCGTCCGAGCCTCTCCCGGGTGGACCGTTCAGGCACTCCGAGCAGCAGGAAGCGGGCCGATCGCGTGGTCAGTAGAAGCCTTCCGACAGTGAGCCGGCGGCCGGGCCGCCGCCAGGGCCGCGGCCGCTAGAGCCCGCGGCCGTACGGGAGCGGCGTACGGGAGCGCCGTACGCCCGTGGGCCGGGGCCGGGCGCGTCCGCCCGGAGCCGCGGCCTCGGGCCCCGCGCCGCCCCCGCCCGCCCCGTCCCGTTCGGCGTCGTCCCCGCTCGCCGTCCGTTCGCTCACCGTTCGTTCGTCGTCGTCCGTTCGTCGCCTTTCCGGCGCCGAGTCCAGGGCCCCGCGCCGGTGGTTCGCGCCACCGGGGCTCCCGAAGAACCCTTCCAGCCCTCCGTCCGGCCGTCGCCCCGCCGCTCGCGGGGATCGCGGCGTGCCCGCGGCCGGCCCCCGTCGCACCACCGGCACCAGGACATCATTGGCGTGGCCAGGCATTACCAGGCACCACGGCACCACCGGCATGGCCAGGCACCACCGGCACCACGGCACCACCGGCACGACCATGGCACATCCGTCGTCTCCCGGAGACGACCGGCGTGAAGGAGGCCGCACCATGACCGCCCTCACCTCCGCACCCCTGGACCCGGCGCGGACCCGGAAGGCCGTCGACGCCGCCCTGGCGGAGTTCCTGGAACGGCAGCAGCGCTCGACGGCCCACCGCCCGATATCCCGGATGATCGACGCCCTGCGGAGCTTCCTCTTCGCCGGCGGCAAACGCATCCGGCCCGCGATGTGCCTGTGCGGCTGGCAGGCGGCCGGCGGGCGGGGGGACATCGACCCGGTGATCCGTACGGCGGCGTCCCTGGAGCTGTTCCACGCCTTCACCCTCATCCACGACGACATCATGGACAACAGCGCCACCCGCAGGGGCCGGCCGAGCGCGCACCGCGCCCTGGCCGCGTGGCGGCGCGGCCGCGGCGGGCGCGGGCACGGGAGCGGGGCCGGCGACAGATTCGGCGTCAACGCCGCCATCCTCCTCGGCGACCTGGCCCTGGCCTGGTCCGACGAGATGCTGCAGACGGCCGGACTGACCCCGGGCCAGTTACGGGCCGTGCTGCCCGTGCTGCACACCATGCGCACCGAGGTCATGCAGGGCCAGTACCTGGACCTGCTCTCCACCGGGCGGCTCACCGGGGACATCGACCTGGCGCTCACGGTCGTGCGGTACAAGTCCGCCAAGTACACCGTCGAGCGCCCGCTGCACCTCGGCGCCGCGCTGGCCGGCCCCGACCCGTCCGTCATGGACGCCTGCACCGCGTACGCGCTGCCGATCGGCGAGGCCTTCCAGCTCCGGGACGATCTGCTCGGCGTCTTCGGGGACACCGCGGCGACCGGCAAGCCCGTCATCGACGATCTGCGCGAGGGCAAGTCGACCGTGCTGATGTCGCTCGCGGTGGCGCGGGCCGACGCGGCGCAACTGCGGCTGCTGCACCGGCTGGTGGGCGACCCCACCCTGGAGGAGAGCCAGGCGGCCGCCGTGCGCGCCGTGCTGGAGGAGACCCACGCCCGCCAGGACGTGGAACACATGATCGCCACCCGCTACCGGGAGGCGCTGCGCGCGCTGGACCGCGCCCCGTTCCCCTCGGTCGCCACGGCCGCGCTCCGCAGACTCGCGGACGCCGCCACGGCGCGGACCCACTGACCCCTCCGGCTGTCCCGGCGAGCGCGAAGAAGGCTGCCCCATGCCCATGATCGACACCTCCGTCCTGGTGGACGGCTTCTACGACCCTCCCCATCCGCCGGTCAACCCCCTCGCCCCACAGGCGGAGGACGAGGTGGTGGCCTGGCTCTGGCGGCTCGGCTTCCTCAGCACGGCCGCCCAGGAGGAGCACTTGCGCTCCTTCGAGTTCGGCCTGTACCACGGTCTGGCGACACCGCTGGTGGATCTGGACCATCTGGTCCTCGGCATCCAGTGGTTCTGCTGGGGCTCCCTCGCCGACGACCAGTACGACAACTTCGACTGGGGCGAGCGGGAGTCCCGGATGCGCGGGGTGCTGCGGGACATGCGGGCGATCGCGCTCGGCACCGAACGGCCGGCGCCGGCCCGCAACCCGGTGATCGCCGGGTTCGCCGATCTGTGGCCCCGGCTCACCGACGGCCTGCCGCCGCGCGGCCGGCAGCGCATCACCAAGCACTTCCTCGACTACATGCAGGCCATCGTGCTGCAGAACCGGTACCACGCCACGGGGCACGTGCCGGACGCGGCGACCTTCCTCACCATGCGCCGCAACACCATCGCGATGATCTTCCAGGCCGATGTGCTGGAGATCGTCTCCGGGATCGCGGTGCCCGACCCGCTGCGCGACAGCCTGCTCTTCCGGGAGCTGGTGCTGTGCTTCGCCGACATCCTCGCCTGGCACAACGACGTCTACGGGCTGGAGAAGGACCTCGCCGACGGGCAGACCTGCAACATGGTGCGGGTGGTCGCCGCGAGCGAGGGCTGCGCCCTGGCCGAGGCCGTGGACCGGGTGCTGGAGCGGGCCAAGGACCGCCAGCGCCTCTTCCTGGAGATCCAGGGCCAGTTGCCGGACCTGGCCGACTCCCTCGGCCTCCCCCCGGAGGCCGCGGCCGAGGCCACCCGGCTCGCCCGGGACCTGCGGGCCTACGCCCACGCCGACCTGGTGTGGATCTATCGCACCCGCCGTTACGACCTGGACCGCCCCAGGATCAGGGGCACCTTCGACGATCTGATCACCCACTGACCGCCTCGACTTCCCTTCGGGAGACACCTCCGTGACCACACCGCGTCGGGCCGCGCCGGCGGCCCCCCGGTCCTGTGCACCGCCCCTGGCGCCCGGGCGCCTCCCCCTGCTCGGGCACACCCTCGCGCTGTGGCGCCGGCCGCTGCGCTTCCTGGAGTCGCTGCACACCCGGGGGGACATCGTCCGGGTCGACCTCGGCACCCGGCCGGTGTACTTCGTCACCTCGCCCGAACAGGTGCGGGAGGTGATGGTGGTGCGGGCCCGCAGCTTCGACCGCGGCCGGCACGCCGACCGCGTACGGCAGCTGTTCGGCAACGGCCTCGCGACCTCCGACGGCGCGTTCCACCAGCGGCAGCGGCGGCTGGTCCAGCCCGCGTTCCACCGGGCGCGGGTCGCGGACTGGACCGGTGTCATGGAGCGCCGCGCCCGGGAGATGGTGGACTCCTGGCGCCCGGGCCAGGTGGTGCCGGTGCACCGGGCCGTGGGCGACCTGGTGCTGGCCACCTTCGCCGAGGCCATGTTCGCCTCCGAGCTGGGGCGGCCCGCAGTCGAGGAGATGCGCCGCTCCGTGCCGGTGATCATGCGGGACGCGGTCACCCGGGCCGTGATGCCCCAGGCGCTGGACTCCCTGCCGATCCCGGTGAACCGCCGCTTCGACGCGGCGGCCGCGCGGCTGCGGCACGAGTTCGACCAGGTCATCGCCCGCTACCGGGCCAGCGGGGCCGACCACGGCGACCTGCTGTCGCTGCTGCTCGCCGCGCGGGACGCGGACACGGGGGAGGCGATGAGCCCGGAGCAGGTGCGCGACGAGCTGGTCACCATCACCGTGGCCGCGACCGAGACCACGTCCGCGGCCCTGGCCTGGGTCCTCCACGAGCTCGGCCGGCACCCGGAGGTCGACCGCCGGCTCCACACGGAGATCTCCGCGGCGGTGGGCGACGGCCCGGTGCGCCATGCGGCCGTGGCGGGGCTGGAGTACGCGCCCCGCGTGCTCAACGAGGCGCTGCGGCTGCACGCCATTCCGCTCTCCATGCGGCGGGCCCGGGAGCCGGTGGAGCTGGCCGGCCTGCGGGTGCCGGGCGGCAGCGAGGTGGCGTTCAGCATCTACGCCCTCCACCGGCATCCGCGGCTCTACCCGGAGCCGCACCGCTTCGACCCCGACCGCTGGCTGCCCGAGCGGGCCGGGCGGCTGCCGCGCGGCTCGTTCATCCCCTTCGGGGAGGGCGGCCGCAAGTGCCTCGGCGACGCGTTCGCCTGGGCGGAGTTGACCGTCGCTCTCGCGACGGTGGTCGCGCGGTGGCGGCTGGTGCCGGTGGGGGGGCGTGCGGTGCGGGAGATTCGCTCGGTGAGCATTCCGCGGCCCTCGGCGCTCCCGATGATCGCGACGCCCCGCGATTAGCGTCTGGCTCGGTTTGCGCGACGTCCACGGTGTGGGTTGTCCGTGAGGTGACCGTCGCCGTTTTTCCGGCCGAAGGCCGGGGCGTTTGTCCGCGCCTTCGGTGCGGGGACCACCACCTCACCCCGGCCGAAGGCCGGGCCTCTACCAGCCCCTTCGGCGCCCCCCGGCCGAAGGCCGGGGCCTTTTCCC
>NZ_JBPQTV010000428.1:0-4550 GCF_051386515.1 Streptomyces sp. URMC 123
CACCGCCGCCCACCCCGGCGCTCCCGTCGGCCGGGGGCCGGGGGCCGGGGGCCCGCGTCACCGTGTGCGCCCGGTCGCGGCCCTCAGCAGGGCCCGCCCCTCGGGCGTCGCGATGTGCAGGGCGCCTCCCCCGTGCCGGACGGTGATGAGCAGCCCCGCCTCCCGCAGGACGGCGACGTGCTGGCTGACCGCGGGGCCCGAGACGCCGAGGCGGCGGGCGAGGTCGCCGGTGGAGCGGCCGGTGGTGGACTCCACCAGCAGCGCCGCCCGGGTCTGGCCGACGAGCGCGCCCAGAGCCTCCGGGTGCTCCCCCCGGGCCAGTTCGGTGGGCGCCACCAGGGACCAGGCGGGCGTGTGCTGGATGGGGTAGACCAGTACGGGCGTGCCCGGCAGTGCGGGGTCGGCCAGGGTCACCGGGGTGCGCCAGCAGAACAGCGACGGCTGGAGGACGAGTCCGCGGCCCTCCAGCCGGAGTTCCCGGTCGACGGGGTAGTCGGCCTCCAGGACCGGCGGGCGCCAGCGCAGACTGGGCCCCAGCCCCGACAGCAGGCCCTCGTGCCCGCCGTCGAGGAGGGAGCGCAGGCGCGCCTGCCGGTCGGCTTCGATCTCCGCCTCGATGCGCGTCCAGAACGGCGCGAGGGCCTCCGCGTGGTAGGTGCGCAGCGCGTCGCCCAGCCGCCGGAGGGCCTCGGGCTCGCCACGGGCCAGGGCGGCGCCCCAGCCCGGCAGCCCGCGTTCGGCCGCCAGCCGGGTCAGATCGGTGCGGAGCCGGTCGCGCGGGGTGCGCAGGACGGCGTCGATGGCCTGTTCCAGCCCCGCGAGGACGCCGTCGCCGGTGGTCGTGCCCGCGGCGGGGCGCGCGCCGTCGGTCCCCCGAACGCTGTCGGATGCGCCGTCGCCGGGGGTGAGGAAGTCGGGCGAGTAGCCGTGGGGCGGGAGCAGCGGGGTCAGCAGCCGGCTCGCCGGGGAGAGGCGGTCGCGCACCTGCGAGCGCCAGTGGCCGAAATAGCGCGCCCCGTCCCGGCGTCTGAGCATCTGCACGCTGTTGGCGATCTCCCAGAGCGGGTCGGGGGCGGTGGACACCCGGACCCGTGCGAGGTCCTCGGGGGTGAAGTACACCCGCAGCATGGTGCTTCTCCGATCGGCGAGGACGGCGTACTCGTCCCAGCCTGCATCGGCGCGAGCGGGCTCACAGGCCCGTTTAAGGCCTAACTTCCGTCCGTGGCGGCGGCCTTCCCCCGTGCGTCACGATGGTGTCGGCCCGACGACGGCACGGGGGCGGGGCATCGTCGATTCGGCATGTGGCGGCCGGCCGCGTCAGCGGCACCGGTCCTCGACGTTGCCCCCGCCGTCCGGGTCAGGCGCCGGCCACGGCCTCGGCGGTGCGGTGTGCGTTCGAACGACGGGGGGCGCATCCGCCGGGGCCGTCCGGCGCACAACACCGGCACACGGAGCGTCGGCCCGGTCCGGGCACCGCGGGGCGGCGGCGCCCGGACCGGGCCGCGTCGGCTCTCCCGTACGGCCGCCCGGACCGGGTCGCGTCGGCTCTCCCGTACGGCGCCCGGCCGCGGCCCTCAGCGGGGCAGCGTGCCGTCGTGTCCCTCGTACTGGGCGAGCGCCAGGCCCAGTCCGAAGAAGGTCGGCGCCCACTCTCCGACGAAGATGCCCCATCGGTCGGCGCGGTCGAGTCCCGCGCTCTCCCCCTTCGCCGAGGCGGCCCAGGTGATGAATGAAGCTCCGATCGATGCGATGGCCGCGAAGTAGGCGTGCTCGCTGCGCACACCGGAGTCGTGCAGCTTCTTGACGATCATTTCAGCCTCCTGCTCGACGGGACGTCGTGATCTTTCGGGCCGCTCCCATCGATTCTTGCACCACCCGGGCGTTATGTCGCATTAGCCGGATTTGCGCACTCCGGCCGGGGGATGGCGTCAGCTCCCGGCGCCTCCGGGGCGGAGCCGGCCGAGGAGCCGGGGCAGCTCCTCCAGGGCCCCCGGCAGCCGCTCCGCGGGCAGCCCGCCGCCCTGCGCCACCTCCGGGGAGCCGCCGCCGCGCCCGTCGAGCAGCTCCTTGACCAGCGCCGCCGCGGAGAGCCCGGCGCTGACGGCCGCCCGGTTGAGGACCACGGTCACGGTGGCCCTGCCCTCCGCCCTGCCCTCCCCCTCGGCGCCGACCGCGACGACGCCCGGCCGGTCCCCGGGCAGCCGGTCGCGTACGGCCAGGGCGAGTTGCCGCGCCGTGTCGCCCCCGGCCCGCTCCACGGCCGTGACCAGGCGCGTTCCCGACACCTCGGCCGCGGCGCCGGCGAGTTCGGCGGCCCGGCCGAGCGCCGCGGCCCGGTGCAGTTCCTCGGCCCGGCGGTCGGCCGCCCTGAGCCGCTCCAGCAGCGCGGCGACACGGTCGGGGAGTTCGGCGCGGGGCGCCTGGAGCTGTTCCGCGAGCCGGGAGACGAGGTCGCGCTCCCGGGCGAGATAGCCGAACCCCTCGATGCCGACGGCGGCCTCAAGCCGCCGCATTCCGGCACCCACCGACGACTCGGCCGTCACCGCCACCACCCCCACCTGGGAGGCGTGCTCGACGTGCGTGCCGCCGCACAGCTCGCGCGACCAGGCGCCGCCGATCTCCACGACCCGGACCCGCTCGCCGTAGGTCTCGCCGAAGAGGGCGAGGGCCCCGAGCTCCTTGGCCTCGGCGAGGCTCATCCAGCGCACGTCCACCGGCAGATCGCGCCGCAGCGCGCGGTTGGCCGCCTCCTCGATCGCGGCCCGCGCCTCGGTGCCCAGGGCGCCGCGCCAGGGGAAGTCGAGGCGCAGATGGCCCGGACGGTTGTACGAGCCGGACTGGAGGGCGGTGGGGCCGAGCACCTCGCGCAGCGCGGCGTGCAGCACATGGGTGCCGGAGTGGGCCTGGCGCGCGCCGAGGCGCCACTCGGGGTCGACGGCCGCCCGCACCGTGTCGCCGACGGCCAGGTCTCCGGCGGTCACCCGGACCTGATGGGCCACCAGGCCCGGCAGCGGCCGCTGCACATCCAGCACCTCGGCCTCCACCGAGGCCCCGGTCAGATGCCCGGCGTCGCTCTCCTGGCCGCCCGACTCGGCGTAGAAGGGGGTGCGGTCGAGGACGGCGGTGGCGATCTCCCCGGCCCGGACGGCGGTCAGCGGCCCGGCCGGGCCGAGCAGGGCCAGCACCCGGGAGGTGGTGGTGAGGGTGGACCAGGCGAGCCAGTCGGTGGGGCCGTGGGCGTCGAGGACGGTGCGCAGGGCGGCGGTGTCCGCGCTCGCGCCGGACTTGCGGGCCCGGGCGTCGGCGCGGGCCCGCTCGCGCTGCTCGGCCATCAGCGCGGCGAAGCCCTCGCGGTCCACCGCCACGCCCTGTTCCTCGGCCATCTCCAGGGTGAGGTCGATGGGGAAGCCATAGGTGTCGTGGAGCAGGAACGCCTTCGGGCCGGGCAGCAGGCGCCCGCCGCCCGCCTTGACCTCGGCGACGGCCGTGTCCAGCACGGTGGTGCCCTGGCGCAGGGTCGAGCGGAAGGCGTCCTCCTCGGCGTACGCCTGCTCGGAGATGCGCCCGAACTGCTCCGCGACCTCCGGGTAGCTGGGCGCCATGCAGTCCCTGGCGGCCGGCAGCAGCTCCGGCAGGGCGGGGTCCTCGTACCCGAGCAGCCGTACGGACCGTACGGCGCGGCGCAGGATGCGGCGCAGCACGTAGCCGCGGCCCTCGTTGCCGGGCGCGGTGCCGTCGGCCAGCAGCATCAGGGCCGTGCGGACGTGGTCGGCGATCACGCGCAGGCGCACGTCGGACCGCTGGTCGACGCCGTAGGCCGCGCCGGTCAGCTCGGCGGCGCGGTCGAGAACGGGGCGCGTCTCGTCGATCTCGTAGAGGTTGTCGACGCCCTGGAGGAGGGTGGCCATGCGCTCCAGGCCCATGCCGGTGTCGATGTTGCGGCGCGGCAGTTCGCCGAGGATCGGATAGCCGGACTTGCCGGGGCCCTCGCCGCGTTCGTACTGCATGAAGACGAGGTTCCAGAACTCCATGTAGCGGTCCTCGTCGACGGCCGGGCCGCCGGCGCGGCCGAGGGCGGGGCCCCGGTCGTAGTAGAGCTCCGAGCAGGGGCCGCAGGGTCCGGGCACGCCCATGGACCAGAAGTTGTCCTCGTCGCCGCGCCGGACGATCCGCTCCGGCGGCAGGCCGGCGACGCGCCGCCACACGTCGGCGCTCTCGTCGTCCGAGTGGTGCACGGTGACCCAGATCCGGTCCGGGTCGAGGCCGTAGCCGCCGTCGCGCTCGGCCGCGGTGGACAGCTCCCAGGCGAAGGCGATCGCCTCCTCCTTGAAGTAGTCGCCGAAGGAGAAGTTGCCGTTCATCTGGAAGAAGGAGCCGTGCCGGGTGGTGCGGCCGACCTCCTCGATGTCCAGGGTCCGCACGCACTTCTGCACGCTGGTGGCCCTCGGCCAGGGGGCCTGGGCCTCCCCGGTCAGATAGGGCTTGAACGGCACCATGCCCGCGTTGACGAAGAGCAGCGTCGGGTCGGGGGGGGCAGCGGGGCGCTGGGT
>NZ_JBPQTV010000429.1:0-4542 GCF_051386515.1 Streptomyces sp. URMC 123
CCCCACCGCTGGCCGCCTCCCCCCTCGACGCGCCCCCGCCGATGCCGCCGGAGCTGCTGGAGGAGGCCCGCCGGGGCGTGCGGCTGGTGGAGTTGACCGCGGTCGAGGGCGACCCGGGCCGCCTGGACGACCCCCGGGTGCGGGAGACGCTCCACGGGGTCATCGAGGCGTACCGCCCCGGGCTGCCGCAGACCTGCCGGATACCCGGCGTCTCCTGGTTCATCGCCCAGTTCCTCACCGGCCGCTACGACGCGCTGACCGACCTCATGGACGGCGCCGTACGCGGCTGTCGGGAGCTCGGCCTCGACTGGGAGCTCGCCTTCGTCCTGCAACTGCGGGCCAAGCTGACCAACGACCGCTACACGGGCCAGGACCGGGCGCACCGGGACACCGAGGAGAGTTTGGAGATCTTCAGCCGGCTCGGTGACGGCTGGGGCACGGCCGAGGCGCTGGCCGGCCGGGGCGAGTCGTTCGAGAGCCGCGGGGACTTCGCCGCGGCCGCCGCCGACTACCGCCGTGCCATGACGATGGCCGAGGAACTCGGCGCCCACGGCCAGGTCCTGATGCTGCGCACCCGGCTCGCGGCCATGGAGATCGAGGCGGGCCACGGCGAGGTGGGCGAGCGGATGCTGCGCGAGGTCCTCACCGAGATGGAGCGGACCGGCGGGGACGCCGTCCGCTACGCCCGCGTGTGCCTCGCCGTGCGCTGCGGCACGACCGGCCGCACCGCCGAGGCGCGCGCTCATCTCACCGTGCTCGCCGAGGAGTTCGACCGGCAGCCGCTCGCCCTGTTCTCGGGCATGGTGGCCGGACTGCTGGGCTGGCTCGACACCGTCGACGGGCACTACGCCGACGGCCTGGCTCGTCTGCGGCAGGCCGTGGCGGCGGCCCAGGACCCGATGGCGCGGGCCGTCGTGCCGTCGCTGGTGCCCATGCAGTTCCCGGCCGCGGCCGCGGCGCTGGCCGGCTCCGGTGCCCCGGAGCCGGCGGAGCGCGCGGCGCGGCTGCTGGGCGCGTACGACGCCTGGCGGGCCCGTGGGCGGCGCGTTCCGGCCTCGGAGGCGGAGCAGCGCCGGGCCGCCGAGCGGCTGGTGCGCCGGGCGCTGGGCGCGGTGGCGTACGAGCGGGGGGTAGCCGAGGGGCGTGAGCTCTCGGTGGCGGAGGCCACCGCCCTGCTCATGGAGCCGTAGCCGGGGCGGCCGGGGCCGGCCGGGGCGTTCGGGGCCGACCCCGGCCGGGGTGTCCGGGGCCGGCCGGGACATCCATCCGGTCAGGACGTCCGGTTCAGGACGTCCGGTCGCGGAAGCGTGCCACCGCCAGCGGCGCCGCCACCAGCACCAGGCCCGCGGACCAGGCGAGGGTGACCCACACCGAGTGCGCCACCGGACCGCCGTTGACGAGGTTGCGGACCGCGTCCGCCAGGTTGGAGAGCGGATTGACGTCGGTGAAGCTCCGCAGCCAGCCCGGCATGGTGGACGTCGGCGCGAAGATCGAGCTGCCGAACTGCAACGGCATCAGCACGAGGAGGCCCAGCCCCTGCACCGCCTGGGCACTCCTGAGCACCAGCCCCAGCCAGATGAAGATCCACATCAGGGAGGCGCCGAAGAGCAGGGCGAGCGCCACCGCGGCCAGGAGGTGGAGGGCGGAGGTGCGCACCTCCATGCCCAGCAGGAACGCCATGCCCAGCAGGATGCCGGTGGCGACCAGGACCCGGCCGGTCTCCACCACGACCTTGGCGATCAGCACCGAGGAGCGGGCGATCGGCATCGCCCGGAACCGGTCCATCACCCCCGTGGCGAAGTCGGTGTTGACGCCGACGCCCACCGCCAGGGCGATGTTCAGCCCCGTCATGGCCAGCAGGCCGGGCATCACATAGTTGACGTAGGCCCGTCGGTCGCCGCCGGAGACCGCGCCGCCGAAGACGTAGACGAAGAGCAGGGTGAGGAGGATCGGGGCCAGGACGGCGTCGCCCATCGACTGCGGGTCCTGCTTGATCTGGAGCGCGTTGCGGCGCGCCAGCGCCCCGATGTGGCGCAGGTGGGCGCGCGGTGCGATGCGGCCGGCTTCGCCGAAGCCGGCCGGGGGTGCGGTGAGGCTCGTCGTGCTCATGCCGCGGCCTCCTCGTCGCTCGGGGCGTCGTTCGGACCGTCGTGCGGACCGGCATCCGGACCGGCATCCGAGCCGTCGTTCGGGCCGCCGGGGCCGGGCGCGGTGGCCCGGCGACCGGTGATGGCGAGGAACACCTCGTCCAGGCTGGGCAGCTGGGTGCCGATGCCGGCGAGCGCGATGTCATGGGAGCCCAGCAGGCCGACCAGCGCGGTCAACTGCTCGTCGCTCAGGATCGGTACGTACACCGCGCCCTCGGACGCCACCGCCCGCGCGCCCGCGACCCCGTCCAGGCCGGCCCGGCCCAGCAGGTCGACCAGCTCGGGGAGGACGTCCGCGCGCGCCGGCTCGATCCGCAGGGTGCGCCCGCCGACCCGCGTCTTCAACTCGCCGATCCCGCCCTCGGCGACGACCCGGCCCCGGTCGACGATGGTGAGCTCGTCCGCGAGCTGCTCGGCCTCCTCCATGTACTGGGTGGTGAGCAGCACCGTGCTGCCGTCCTCGACCATGTGCCGGACCTCCCGCCAGACCTCCTCCCGGGTGCGTGGATCGAGGCCGGTGGTCGGTTCGTCGAGACAGAGCACGGCGGGCCGGCCGATCATGCTGGCGGCCAGGTCGAGCCGTCGCCGCATGCCGCCGGAGTACTGCCCGGCGGGCCGGCCGGCGGCCTCGGTCAGCGAGAACCGCTCCAGCATCCCGTCGGCCCGCCGCCGGGCCTCCCGGCGGGGGAGATCGAGCAGCCGGCCGATCAGGTAGAGGTTCTCCCGGCCCGAGAGCTTCTCGTCCACCGAGGCGTACTGGCCGGTCAGGCCGATGACGCGGCGCACCTCATGGGGCCGGCGGGCCACGTCGTACCCGCCGACGAGCGCCGTGCCGGCGTCGGGCCGGGTGAGGGTGGCCAGCACCCGCACGAGCGTGGTCTTGCCGGCGCCATTGGGTCCGAGGACACCGAGCACCGTGCCCTCCCGGACGCGGAGGTCCACGCCGTCCAGGGCCTTGGTCGTCCCGTAGTGCTTGACCAGGCCGCGGACGTCGACGGCGAAGCGGGACGCGGTGGCGGCCCCGGGGGGCCGGGAGGGGGAGGGGAGCGGTTTCGAGGACGGGAACGCGAGTCGTGATCGTGTCATGGGCCCCACCGTGCCGGGGCCCGCCGACGGCGCGCCGACACGGTGCCGACGGCCCGCCGACACGTGGCCGGCGGGCCGCGTTCCTCGGGAGGGGATACGCGGTGGGCATCACCGGCGCCGCGGCGCGGTTGGCGTCGTCCACCGCCTCGACGTGTACGGGTGGGTGGGCAGCGACGCGCGGGCGTGTGACGCTCACCGCGTCGACCCGCACGGGCCAGGCCGGCCCGCCAGGGACACACCGTGAGCGCCACCGGCGCCGCACGCCCGCGCAGCGCCTCAGTGGAAGCTGTGCTCCGCCGTCGGGTACGCCCCACCGACCACCTCGTCCGCGAACGCCCTCGCCGCGTCCCCGAGCGCGCGCCGCAGATCCACGTACTGCTTGACGAACTTCGGCACCCGGCCGCCCGTCATGCCCGCCATGTCCGTCCACACCAGGACCTGCGCGTCGCAGTCCGGGCCGGCGCCGATGCCCACCGTGGGGATGTGCAGCGAGCGCGTGACCTCCGCGGCGAGCTCCGCCGGCACCACTTCCAGCACCACCGCGAACGCCCCCGCGTCCTGCACGGCCTTGGCGTCGCGCAGCAGCTGCGCCGCCGCCTCCTCGCCGCGGCCCTGCACGGGGTAGCCCCCGTACGCGTTCACCGACTGGGGGGTGAGGCCCACATGGGCCATCACCGGGATGCCGGAGCGCACCAGCAGGTCGATCTGGTCCGCCGACCGCTCGCCGCCCTCCAGCTTCACCGCGCCCACGCCGGCCTCCTTGACCAGCCGGGTGGCGTTGCGCAGCGCCTGGACCGGGCCCTCCTGGTACGAGCCGAACGGCAGGTCGCCGACGATCAGCGCGCGCTTGGTGCCGCGCACCACCGCCGCGGAGAGCAGGGCGATCTCGTCCATGGTGACCGGCACGGTCGTCTCGTAGCCCAGGTGGCAGTTGCCCATGGAGTCGCCGACGAGCATGACCGGGATGCCGGCCTCGTCGAAGACGGACGCGGTCAGCGCGTCGTACGCGGTGAGCATCGGCCACTTCTCGCCCCGCGCCTTGGCGGCGGCGATGTCACGAACGGTCACCCGGCGGGTCGTAACGCCCCCGTACAGCGCCTTTCCGCTGCCGCCGGGGGTTCCGAGGGGCTGTGCGGCCTGTTTTTGCGCAGGCGTGACGTGCGTCATGGTGATGGCTCCTTCAGCGTCTCGAGGCGCCCTGACGGCGTCCCCGGATCACTCCCATGGTGACACCTGCCCCCCGGCCGGGGAAGGGGGGTCCGGCGCCGCTCCGGGAGGGCTCGGCCGAGGCTCGGGCGGGGGGCTGGGA
>NZ_JBPQTV010000430.1:0-4531 GCF_051386515.1 Streptomyces sp. URMC 123
GGCCCGACTCCACGACCACGCCGTCGTCCATGAAGACCAGCGCGTCGCCGACCTCGCGGGCGAAGCCCATCTCGTGGGTGACGACGATCATCGTCATGCCGTCCTCCGCGAGGCCGCGCATCACATCGAGGACGTCGCCCACCAGCTCCGGGTCGAGCGCCGAGGTGGGCTCGTCGAAGAGCATCAGCTTGGGCTGCATGGCCAGCGCCCGGGCGATCGCCACCCGCTGCTGCTGACCGCCGGAGAGCTGGGAGGGGTAGTTGCCCGCCTTGTCCTTCAGCCCGACCCGGTCCAGCAGCTTCAGCGCCCGCTCCTGGGCGACCGCCTTGCTCTCGCCCTTGACCTGGATCGGCGCCTCCATGACGTTGGCCAGCGCGGTCATGTGCGGGAAGAGGTTGAAGCGCTGGAACACCATGCCGATGTCGCGGCGGTTCCTGGCCACCTCGCTGTCCTTGAGCTCGTACAGCTTGTCGCCCTTCTGGCGGTAGCCGACCAGCTCGCCGTCGACGTACAGCCGCCCGGCGTTGATCTTCTCCAGGTGGTTGATGCAGCGCAGGAACGTGGACTTGCCGGAGCCGGACGGGCCGATCAGGCAGAACACCTCCCCCTGCGCGACCTCGAGGTCGATCCCCTTGAGGATGTGCGCGGCGCCGAAGGACTTGTGCACGCCCTCGGCCTTCACCATGGCGGTCATGCGGTGACACCTCCGGACGGGCGGTTGCTGAAGGAGGCCAGGTTCGCCTTGACCTTCTGCCAGGGGGTGAGCGGCAGGGCGCGCAGCGAACCGCGGGCGTAGTAACGCTCCAGGTAGAACTGGCCGACGCTGAAGACGCTGGTCAGGATGAGGTACCAGGTGGCGGCCAGGAAGAGCATCTCCACCGTGGCGCCCGTGGTCTGCCCGATGTCGGAGGTCGAGCGCAGCAGTTCCAGATACTGGGCCGCGGCCGCCGCCAGCGACGAGGTCTTGAGCATGTTGATGAACTCGTTGCCGGTGGGCGGCACGATCACCCGCATGGCCTGCGGCAGAACGATTCGCCGCAGGGTCTTGCCCTGGCTCATGCCCAGGGCGTGCGAGGCCTCGGTCTGACCCTCGTCGACGGACTGGATGCCCGCCCGGACGATCTCCGACATGTACGCGGCCTCATTGAGCCCCAGGCCGAGCAGCGCGGCCATGAAGGGGGTCATGAAGTCGCTCATCTCGTCCCGGTAGATCGGGCCGAGGTTGATGTACGGGAAGATCAGCGCGAGGTTGAACCAGAGCAGCAGCTGCACATAGACCGGCGTGCCGCGGAAGAACCAGATGTAGCCCCAGGCCACGGACGAGGTCACCGGGTTCTTCGACAGCCGCATCACGGCCAGCACGATGCCGAGCGCCAGGCCCAGGGCCATGGCCAGCACCGAGATGAGCACGGTCTTGCCCAGGCCCTCGATCACGGTCGCGTTGAAGAGATAGTCCGGAATGGCGCTGTAGCGGACGTTCGCGGTGGCGAAGGCGTTGATGAGGAGGGCCAGCAGGGCGAGGACGACCGCGGCGGAGATCCAGCGGCCGTAGTGCCGAACCGGAATGGCCTTGATGGTCTCCGGCTCCGCTGCGGGGGGCGGAGTGTCCGCCGGCCCCGACTTGTCGAGGGGAACAGTCACGGGTGTTGCCTTTCAGCCTTTCCGTACTCCGTATTCCGGGTCGGGTATTCCCGGTTTCGGGTATTCCGGGATTCGGGTCCCCGGGCATCGGGTTCCCGTGGTCCGGGTTCCGGTTCCGGGGTTCCGTGGTCCGGGTTCCCGTGGTTCGGGTTCCCGGTTCCGGGGTTCCGGGTTCCGGGGGGACGCGCGAGCGGGCGGACGTCCGGAATTCGGGGGAATCGGAGGGATGGATATACGACGTACGGTCAGGAACCGCCGTTGATCTTGGCTTCCTTCACCGCGCCGGCCTCGACGCCCCAGGTCTCGACGACCTTCTGGTAGGCGCCGTTCTGGATGATCGCGTTGAGCGCCGCCTGCAGGGCGTCCCGCAGCTGGGTGTTGTCCTTGGCGACCGCGATGCCGTACGGGGCGGCCTCCACCTGGTCGCCGACGATCTCGAAGTCGTTGCCGCCGCCGGAGGTCTTGACGGCGTACGCCGCCACCGGGAAGTCGCTGGAGCCGGCGTCCGCGCCGCCGGCCCGCAGCCGGGTCTGGGCCTCCACGTCGTTGTCGAACGCCTCGATGCCGATGGCGCCCTGGTCGGCCTCCTCGCACTTCTCGGACTGGCTCTTGGCCATGTCGTGCGAGACGGTGCCGCGCTGGACGACGATCTTCTTGCCGCAGAGGTCTTCCCAGCTCGCGATGCCCTTGGTGTCGCCCTTCCTGGTGTAGATCGAGACACCGGCGGTGAAGTAGTCGACGAAGTCGACGCCCTCGCCGACCTTCTTGCCGGTCTCGGAGTCGATGCCCTGCTGGCGGTCCTTGCTGTCGGTCATCGCGGACATCGCGATGTCGTAGCGCTTGGAGCGCAGGCCGGTCAGCAGGGTGTCGAAGGTGCCGTTGTTGAACTCGAACCGCACCCCCAGCTCCTTGCCCATCGCCGTCGCGATGTCCGGGTCGAGGCCGACGACCTTGCCGTCCTTCTTGAACTCGACCGGCGGGTACGCGATGTCCGAGCCGACCTTGATCACGCCGGCGTCCTGGATTCTCTTGGGCAGCTTGGCGAAGAGCGGGGCCCGCGATCCGGCCTGGGTGGAGCCGTCGCGCTCGTTGCTCCTGTCCCTCTGGTCGCCGCACGCGGTCAGCAGCAGGGCGCCGGCGACCGCGATCGCGCCGATGCCGGCCAACCGGGACGAGGCGGCCGCGCGGCGTGTGGTGCTTGCGGTCATTGCTGGTTCCTCCTGCGGGTGAGGGAGTAGCCGACTGGTCAGGCACACACCTTCGAGTGTGGCGACCTCGTGTGTTTGGGGCATCTTGCCATCCGGACGGCCCGGTTCAGGGGGGTCGCTATGTCAAAATCGGATAACGGGTGAATCCCTTGTCATTACGCGTCCGTGCGGCCCGGTGGCCGGATGTGGACCCCGCCGGGGAGAGATGGAGATCACGCCCGGCGTATCTCAGTAAATGGACATGCGGTGCTGATCACCCCGCTTTGTCATCGATCGTCCACCCGGGTTTCGCGCGGTGCAACGGAAGTCACTCGTCCCCGGAAGCGCTCTTCCGGTAGAAAGAGCGGTTACACCCCTCACCCGGGGCTCGGGCGCGTGTGCGGCGCGCCCGGTGTCCGAGGCTCCCTCGTCCGGCGGTCGATCCGTGGGACGGGTCCGCGGACGCGGTGCCCGCCCGCCCCGCAACCAGGGGCGGTAACCCTCGACAGCATTCAGACAAAAAGGGGTCCCACAGTGGCAGCGGAGATCGTGAATCCTCGCAGCGAGAGCGATACGGAGCAGGGCGGCGGCGATGCCTTCGACCCGGCCTTCGCGCTCCACCGGGGCGGCAAGATGGCCGTCCAGGCCACCGTTCCGGTCCGGAACAAGGACGATCTGTCCCTCGCCTACACGCCCGGCGTCGCCAAGGTGTGCACGGCCATCGCCGAAAAGCCCGAGCTGGTCCATGACTACACCTGGAAATCGCAGGTCGTCGCCGTGGTCACGGACGGCAGCGCCGTCCTGGGGCTCGGCGACATCGGCCCGGAGGCGTCGCTTCCGGTGATGGAGGGCAAGGCGATCCTCTTCAAGCAGTTCGGCGGCGTGGACGCGGTGCCGATCGCGCTCGACTGCCGGGAGGTCGACGAGATCGTCGAGACCGTCGCCCGGCTCGCTCCCTCGTTCGGCGGCGTGAACCTGGAGGACATCTCCGCGCCCCGCTGCTTCGAGGTGGAGCGGCTGCTCCAGGAGCGGATCGACATCCCCGTCTTCCACGACGACCAGCACGGCACGGCCGTCGTCACCCTCGCCGCCCTGCGGAACGCCGCCCGGCTGACCGGGCGCACCCTCGGTGAGCTGCGCGCCGTGATCTCCGGCGCGGGCGCGGCCGGGGTGGCCATCGCCAAGATCCTCGTCGAGGCGGGCATCGGGGATGTCGCGGTCTGCGACCGCAAGGGCGTCGTCAGCGCCGAGCGCGACGACCTCACGGAGGTGAAGCGGCACCTGGCCGGCTTCACCAACAAGGCCGGTCGCACGGGCTCCCTGGAGGACGCGCTCGCCGGCGCGGACGTCTTCATCGGCGTCTCCGGCGGCACGGTGCGGGAGGAGGCGGTGGCCAGGATGGCCAAGAACTGCCTGATCTTCGCGATGGCGAATCCCGACCCGGAGATCCACCCCGAGGTCGCCCACCGCTACGCGGCCGTCGTCGCCACGGGCCGCAGCGACTTCCCCAACCAGATCAACAATGTGCTCGCCTTCCCCGGGATCTTCGCCGGGGCGCTCCAGGTCCGGGCCTCCCGGATCACGGAGGGCATGAAGCTGGCGGCGGCGGAGGCGCTGGCCGCGGTCGTCGCGGACGACACTCGCCCCCACCTCGTACGCGCCGCGCTGGGCGTCTTCCAGCTGTGCGGACCGGTGATCCGCAC
>NZ_JBPQTV010000431.1:0-4478 GCF_051386515.1 Streptomyces sp. URMC 123
GCGCCCGTCATACGCGGGACGGTGCCGGGGGCGCCGCCCGTCCTGCTGGACTGGGAGCGGCCGCTGTACGCCGAGGCGTCCGCGCACCTCCCGCCCGCGCCGCCGACCGTGGTGGACCAGGAGCTCCACGACGGCGATGTGCTGGGCTTCGGCGGCGGCGCGCGGGTCGTGGCCGCCCCCGGC
Source organism: Streptomyces sp. URMC 123 (assembly GCF_051386515.1). NCBI lineage: Bacteria > Bacillati > Actinomycetota > Actinomycetes > Kitasatosporales > Streptomycetaceae > Streptomyces > Streptomyces sp. URMC 123. The sequence goes on from NZ_JBPQTV010000431.1 coordinate 184, forward strand.
CACACGCCCGGCAGCATCGGCGTTCACCTCCCCGAGGCCGGCGTGCTGTTCACGGGCGACTGCGTGGCGGAGCACGCGGGCGCGGTCATCCTCGGCGTGTTCAACATCGACCGGCGGCGGGCCCTGGAGGCGTTCCACACGCTGGCCGCGGTCGCCCCGGACACGGTGTGCTTCGGCCACGGCGACCCGGTGGTGGGCGGCGCGGCGGCCGCCCTGCGGCAGGCGGCCGACGGGGCGTCGGCCGCGGAGGAGGCGTCCCCGGGGAGCGTCCCCGGCGCGGGGCCGGACGCGGCTCACTGACGCGGCGCGCCGGGACGGGGCGCCGTCCGATGCCGGGGCCCGGCCCCTCCGCCCGGCGCCGCGACCGTACGGGCGCCCCCGGCGTACGAGCGCCCACGGCGTACCGGCTGTACGGGCGTACGGGGGCCTCGGGCGTATCCGCGTACGAGCCGGCGGGCCCGCCACGGCCGTACGGTCCGGGCCCGGGCCCGACGGTGATCAGCCGACCGGTACGCCCGCCTCCAGGTTCAGGACCGTCGCCCGCTCCCTGGCCCGCAGGGCCCACCGCAGGCGGTTGAAGCGGACCGGCGGCAGCAGTTCCATCGCCTCCTCCTCGGTGACGAAGCGCCAGTCGCGCAGTTCGGCGCCGGGCAGCAGCAGCCGCTCGGCGCCGTCGCGCGGCAGCCGTCCGCCGTCGAAGAGCAGGCGCAGCCCGCCGTAGGCCGGGGGCACGGGCGGCTCCCAGTCGACGACCAGCAGCCGCGGCACATCGGCGAGTTCGACGCCGATCTCCTCGGCGACCTCGCGCATCCCGGCGCGCGCCGGCGGCTCCCCCGCCTCCACGACGCCGCCGGGGAACTCCCACCCCGGCTTGTAGGTCGGGTCGACGAGCAGGACCCGGTCCTGCTCATCGAAGAGGAGGACGCCCGCGGCGAGGGTCTCGGCGGTCGGCTCGGAGGTCTGGACGATCTCGCAGCGCCCGTGGCCGTCCCGGAGGGCCTCGGCGACGCGCTCCGCCGTGCGCCGGGGCGTGAGCTCGGAGGTGTCCACCACATGGGCGTCGGCGCCCAGCCACGCCAGCGCCTTCCGGTAGGGGGCGAGGTGGGAGAGGCACCGGGTCCGTACGGACTCGCTGCCCTCCGGGTCGCCGGGCAGTTCCTCGCGCTGGGCGATGCGCCGCCGGAGGATCGTTTCCTCGGCGTGCAGAAGAAAATGGCGGACGGGTATTCGACGGGCGGCGAAGCCGCCGAATATCTCGTCCCGGTACTCCTGCCGGAGCAGCGTCATGGGGACCACCAGCGGGCCCCCGCCCGTCTCGCTGACGACGGCGGTCCCGGTCTCCACGACGAGCCGCCGCCAGGACGGCAGGTCCTGATAGTCGGTCACTTCGTCGAGGCGCTTGCGCGGCAGCATCACGCGCAACGCGTCGCCCACCAGTTCCGGGTCGAAGAGATGACTGCCCGGCAGCAGTTCCAGCAACTCCCGCGCCGCTGTGGTCTTCCCCGCGCCGAACGTGCCATTCAGCCAGACGATCACGCTTCCCCCTGTCGCTCGACTGCCGCCCCGGTCGGGCGCCCGCAACACCTTTGCACGAAAACGTCAACGCATCGTGGGGCGTGCGCGGTTTCCGCGTGACCGCGACCGAATGGCACATCGCGGCGTCACATGCGCCGAGCGGGCGCGTCGCGCTCCCCTCGTCCGCCCTTGACGAACCCTTCCGTCAGGCCCTGGCGAGCGCGGTGCGTGTGGTGTGCGACGTGCGCGTGCGGGTGGGCGGGGCGGCTGTGCGCGGGTCGCCCGCGGCGCACCGCGTCAGCGACGGCACGCCGCGGCGGATGCGCGGCCGGGCGGCGGCGCGGGCGATGAAGGCCGCGGAAAGAAGGTGAGTCGCCGAACGCCGGCCGGTGGCGGTCGCGGGAGGGCGAGACCGGCAGCGGGGCGCGTGCGGGCGCGGCGCCGGGGCGTGGCGCAGGCGCCGTACGGGGCCCGGCGGGCGTCGGGTCGTCCGCGACGCCGAGGCGTGGCACGCGCCGTACGACCCAGGTGGACGAACACATCCTCCACGTCGCCGGGGGCATGGCGCAGGCCCGTGCAAGGCCGCGCGGGCGAGCACGTTGTCCGCGACGCCGAGGCGCGCCGCACACCGTACGAGACCCGGCGAGCGAACGCGTCATCGCGGCGCCGAGGCGTTGGCGCCCGCGCCGTACGACCGAGGTCCCGCGGATCGTCTCCCGTCGCAACGGGTGATCCGCGGGACCACGGCGGGGCCGTCGAAGCGCCGGACGGACCCGAAGACGGGCGTCCACCGGGCCACGGGACGGCGGCGAGGACCGCCGGCCGCGAGACCCTGGCGGGAGGCCGCCGAGGCACCGGGCGGGCCCGGACACCACCGCGCCCCGGGAACCCACCGGACCCCGCCCGCGCCTCTCACGGCCGGGCCCGCCGGGCCCACCGTGTCACCGCGACACGGCGAAACCCCCGGCGGCCCGGCCCGGCCCCCCTGGCGCCCGTGCTACTTGTTCGTCGACTCCGCCTTGCCGCCCACCGCGCCCACGGAGACGGGGATGTGGTGCACGTTGACGTCGTGGACGTGGACGACCTCGATGCCGCCGGCCAGGTCGTCCTTGTCGTCGTCGCCTCCGCCCGAGACCCCGAAAACCGCCCCGGTGCCGAGCAGAGCGGCCGACAGCGCGGCCGCCGCGACGAATTTGGGAGAACGCATAGGTTCCTTCCCTCCCCTGCGGGTCACCCCACAGCGCCTACGAATGCGTTAATCACACATTCGGCTTTTTGCTCTCCAAGGCCGCATTTCCGGCCCCTGCGGCCGTCCCTACCCTCGCCCTCGTCCGGCCACGCGGCCCACGCGCCCCCGCGCCGGGCCCTCCGCTTCTCGCGCCGGTCATTTCCACTTCTCGCCCCGGGCCGCGCCGTTCGAGCCGCCCCGGCCGGTCGGCGCGGCACGGCACGGCTGCCGGGCCCGGCGCGGGGCTCCGGTTCCTTCAGATGGAGTTTCCGCTTCCGTTGCGTGCCGGCCGCGGGCCCCGCGGGGCTCAGCCGGGGAGGACGGCCTCCTCGCCCCGGGAGTCGAGCAGCCGCATCGCGGACGCCGCCGCTCCCACCAGGCCCGCGTCCGTCCCCATCTCCGCGGGCAGCACGGCCAGTTCGCGGACGAACGACAGCGTGGCGTAGTCCCGCAGGGCCCGCCGGAGCGGGCCGAACAGCACGTCGCCCGCCTTCGCCACGCCTCCGCCGATCACCGCCACCTCGATCTCCACGAGCGCGGCCGTCGCGGCGATGCCGGCGGCGAGCGCCTGGGCGGCGCGGTCGAAGGAGGCCCGGGCCACCGGGTCGCCGGCGCGCGCCGCGGCGGCCACGGCGGCGGCGGAGACATCCCCGTCCGGGCCCGGCCGCCAGCCGCCCTCCAGGGCCCGGCGCGCTATGTTCGGCCCGCTGGCCAGCCCCTCCACGCAGCCGCGCCCGCCGCAGGGGCAGAGGTCGCCGTCGAGGTCCACGCTGATGTGCCCGATGTGGCCGGCGTTCCCGGTCGGCCCGGGGTGCGGCCGGCCGTCGATCACGAGGCCGCCGCCGACGCCCGTCGAGACCACCATGCACAGGGCGTTGGCGCGGCCCCGCGCGGCGCCGAGCCAGTGCTCGGCCGCGGTCATCGCCACGCCGTCGCCGACCAGGGCGACGGGCAGGCCGCCCGGGACGGCGCCCCGCACCTCCTCGACGAGGGGGAAGTCGCGCCAGCCGGGCACGTTGACCGGGCTCACCGTGCCGGCGGAGGCGTCGACGGGGCCGGCGCTGCCGATGCCGATGGCCCGGGCGGCGGGCCATTCGGCGGTTGCCGTCAGCTCGGCCAGCACGGCGGTGACGGCCGCCATGACCGTTGCCCCGTCCTCCCGCGCGGGCGTCGGCCGCACGGCCCGCACGAGGAGCCGGCCGCGGCGGTCCACGAGGGCTCCTGCGATTTTGGTGCCGCCGATGTCGAGGGCGGCGACGAGGTCGGTCTGCATGCGGGGGCGTGTCTCCTGACCTGTACGGGGGTGGGTCGGTCCTCCAGTCTCCCTGGGCGTGACAACGTTGTCCAGGCGGTTCTCCCTCCGGGCGGGTTTGCGCGACGTCCACGTTGTGGGTTGTCCGTGAGGTGCGGTGCGCCCTCCGGGCGGGTTGCGCGACGACCACGGTCACGTTGCCTGTGACGTGAGCGCGTTTGCCCGCGCCTTCGGTGCGGGGACCACCACCTCACCCCGGCCGGAGGCCGGGGCAAATCCCCGCCCCTTCGGGGCGAACCC
>NZ_JBPQTV010000432.1:0-4464 GCF_051386515.1 Streptomyces sp. URMC 123
GGCCTGGCCCTGCTCGTGCCCCTGGCCGCCCGGGGCAGCGGCCGGCTGCCGAGCCTGGCGCAGCTGCGGGCCTTCGCCGCCGTGGCCGACACGCTGCACTTCCGGGACGCCGCCGCCGCGATCGGCATGAGCCAGCCCGCCCTCTCGGGGGCGGTCTCGGCGCTGGAGGAGACCCTCGGCGTGCAGCTCCTCGAGCGTACGACGCGCAAGGTGCTGCTCAGTCCCGCGGGGGAGCGGCTGGCGGCCCGGGCCCGTACGGTCCTGGAGGCCGTCGGTGAGCTGATGGAGGAGGCGGAGGCGGCCCGCGCGCCCTTCACCGGCACCCTGCGGCTCGGGGTGATCCCCACCGTGGCGCCGTATCTGCTGCCCACCGTGCTCCGCCTGGTCCGCGACCGGTATCCGGCGCTCGACCTGCAGGTCCACGAGGAGCAGACCTCCTCGCTGCTCGACGGGCTCGGGCAGGGCCGGCTCGACCTGCTGCTCCTCGCGGTGCCCCTCGGTGCGCCCGGCGTCACCGAACTGCCGCTCTTCGACGAGGACTTCGTGCTGGTCACCCCGCGCGACCACTGGCTGGGCGGGCGGGGTGACATCCCCCGCGAGGCGCTGCGCGAGCTGGACCTGCTGCTGCTCGACGAGGGGCACTGCCTGCGCGACCAGGCGCTCGACATCTGCCGTGAGGCGGGCCGGGAGACCGGGGCGCCGGTCACCGCCAGCGCCGCCGGGCTCTCCACGCTGGTGCAGCTGGTGGCCGGCGGGCTCGGCGTGACCCTGCTGCCGCGCACCGCGCTGCGGGTCGAGACGGGCCGCAACGACCAGCTCGCCACGGGCTACTTCGCCGACCCCGCCCCGGCCCGCCGGATAGCGCTGGTGATGCGGACGGGGGCGGCCCGGCAGCGGGAGTTCACCGCCTTCGCGGAGGCGCTGCGCGAGGAACTGCGCCCGCTGCCGGTCCGGATAGCGGGCTGACCCGGCTCGGGCAGCGGGCCGGCCCGGTCCGGGCAGCGGGACGGCCCGAGGCCCGCCGGCCGGTGGTGTCACCGGACAGCGGGCCCCGGGCCGTGCCGGCCGCGGCCGGGAGAGCGTCCCGACCCGTGGCGCGTCACCCGAAAGCGGGCCCCGGGGCTACTCCGTACGGAGGCCCTCCGGCCGGAGCATGCGCCACAGCGGCGGCAGGCTGAGCGCGGTCACCAGCAGCACCACCCCGCCGCCGATGCCCGTCATCGCCGCGAGGCCCGGCCAGTCCGGCACGACCGGGCGGCCCACCATGGTGAGCAGCACCGCGCCCAGGCCCACGCCCGTGGCCGCCGCCAGGACGAGCCCCAGCGCGACCGGGATCGCGCTCTGCCACAGCACCGACCAGCCCAGCGTCGAGCGCTTGGTGCCGAAGGCGACCAGCGCCGCCAGCAGTTTTCTGCGCTCCCGCAACTGTTCGAGCTGGGAGACCAGCATGCTCGCGCCGATCAGCGCCAGCACGGCGGCGGCACCGGCGAACAGCACCTGCCGGACATTGGCGAAGCGGCTGGCGTACGTGTACGCCTCCACCCCGAAGACCTGGGCCAGGGGGTCGGTCCGGGCGATGGTGGTCCGCACCCGCTCGACCGCCTCCGGGTCGCTCTCGTCGAGGCGGACCATCATGGTGTACCGGACCTCCGGCTCGCCCGTCGTCCGCAGCGCGCCCGGGGTGGCGAGCAGCCCGCCGCGCTCGTAGCCGGACGCGTCGGCCCTCGGCCGCGCCGTGCCGATCCGCTCGGGCAGGGTCCACGCCACCGGCCGGCTCCCCTGGCCGTCGAAGGACCTGCCGAGGTAGAGCCGCTCGCCGGGCCGGGCGAGTTCGAGGGACTCGTCCGGCCGGGGCCGGCCGCTGTCGACGCGGAAGACGTCGCCGTCGGCGCAGGAGGGCAGCTGGGCGGTCTCGCGCAGCGCGTCGCAGTCGGCGACGGTCACCGAGAGCCGCTGCTCGGGGTCGCGGGGGGTCGGCGCCGCGGTCGTGCCGACGAGGGTGTACGCCTGTCGCACGCCCTCGGTGGCCCGCACCCGCCGGGTGATGTCCCGCGGCACCTCCCAGCCCGCGGCCGGATGCCCGCTGACCTGGAGGTGGGCCCGCCGGGGGTCGCCGCCGGTGTCCTGGCGGTAATCGCTCTGGATGCCGGCGAAGAACATCTGGAGCCCGATCGCGCCGGCCACCGCCACGGCGATGCCGCTCACCAGCCGGGCGGCCGTGCCGCTGCTCATCTGGAGCCGGCGCACGGCCAGCTGCCAGGCGACCCCGCTGCCGCGGAGCCGGGTCACGACCGCCTCGATCAGCCAGGGCAGCAGGGCCACGACCCCGGTGAGCAGCAGCGTCGCGCCGCCGATCACCTGGACTTCGTTGAACGGGCCGCCGCCGCTGCCCCGGACGGCCAGGGGCACGAGCAGGGCCAGGCCGGCGACGGGCGCCAGCAGCCGCCACCACAGCCGGCGCCGGGCCGGCCGCGCGGTGCGCACGACGCCCAGCGGCTCGACGGCCACCCCGCGCAGGGTGAGCAGGGTGACGCCGGCGGCCGCCGCCGGCACGGCGAGCAGCACCAGCAGCACCAGCGGCAGGCTCGGGTCGAGGTCGGCCGGGAAGAGCGTGATCTCGAAGGCGGTCACCGAGCCGACCAGGTTCCGCCCGACGAGGAAGAACCCCGCCCCCAGCACCAGCCCCAGCAGGGCGCCGGTCAGCGCCTCGCCGACCGCGATCCGCCGTACGGCGCCCCGGTCGGCGCCGACCAGCCGCAGCGCCGCCAGCCGCCGGTCGCGGCGGTCGCCGCCGAAGCGGATGGCGGCCGCGATGAACACGGCCACCGGCATCAGCAGCGCCACGAACATGATGAGGACCAGGAGCATCAGCACCGGGTCGAACGGCTGCGCGGGGTTGTCGTAGCCGAAGGCGTCGATCCGGTACACCTGGCCGCGCTCGACGGCGAGGGTGCCGTTGCCCGCGTAGTAGGCCAGCTCGCCGGGGCCGCTCAGTCCCTCGTCGGCGATGACGCCCACCTGCCGGTAGGGCAGCCGCTCGCGCAGCAGGCCGTTCCCGCCGGCCGCGAGGACCTCGGCCAGCGCGGGGGAGACGACCATCTCGCCGGGGGCGGGCAGCTTCGTCAGACCCGGCGGCACCGGGGCGTTCGGCCCCTCGGCCCGCAGCATCCGGCCGCGGATCGACCTGCCGTGGAACTCGGTGTCGGTGGCGCCGACGAGCAGGGTGTCCGGGCCGGGCTGCTCGACCTGCTGGAAGATGTCCGCCCGGGCGTGGCCGCGGGCCTCGCGGGCCGCGACGGCGCTGGGGATGGCCGTGGTGACCAGCAGCAGCGCCACGCCGAGGCCGACGCCCACGGCGGTGAGCAGGAGGCGCGTCCAGCCCTCCCGCCCTCCGGCGAGGGCGAACCGCGCCCCCATGGCGAGATCGCCGAGCGCGCTCTGCCGGCCGTGCCCGGAGCCGGTCGGGCGCGGCGGCCGCTCGCCCCTCATGTCGCGCCCGCCAGGTCGCGGGCGATGCCGTCGCGGACGGTGATCTCGCGGTCGGAGTAGGCGGCGACGCGGGCCTCGTGGGTGACGAGGACGACGGCCGCGCGGGTGTCGCGGGCGGCTTCGGTGAGGAGGTTCATCACGCGCTCGCCGTTGAGGGAGTCGAGGGCGCCGGTGGGCTCGTCGGCGAAGACGATGCGGGGGGTGGTGACCAGGGCGCGGGCGATGGCGACGCGCTGGCCCTGGCCGCCGGAGATCTCGCCGGGCCGGTGGTCGGCGATCTTGGCGACGTCGAGGCGGTCGAGCCAGTGGCGGGCCTGGCGCTCGGCGGTCTTCCTCCGGACGCCGTTGAGGCGGAGCGGGAGGGCGACGTTCTCCAGGCAGGTGAGCTCGGGGACGAGCTGGCCGAACTGGAAGACGAAGCCGAAGTCGGTGCGGCGCAGGGCGGAGCGCTCGGCGTCGGTGAGCGCCGTCAGCTGCCGGCCGTCGTAGGTGATGGTGCCGGCGTCGGGGGTGACGATGCCGGCGAGGCAGTGCAGCAGGGTGGACTTGCCGGAGCCGGAGGGGCCCATGACGGCCACGACCTCGCCGGGACGGATGCGGAAGTCGACGCCGTCCAGGGCGGGGGTGCGGCCGTAGGTCTTGCGCAGACCTTCGGCGGTGAGCAGTGCGCCGGTCGCGCTCATCCGCACACCTCCGCGGCAGAGGGCTCGCCGAGCCGGAACAGGGTGGGGCCAAAGAACATGGAAAGGACTCTACACGAGGGGTATACACCGCATGTATAGACGCCGTGTAGAGCGGTCCGAGGGCGAGCCGGGGCGGCCGTACGCGCGGCGCGGCACCCCGTACGGAACCGGTGGGACGGCCCGTACGCGCCCCCGCGCCCCGCTCGCACGCGAAAAGCCCGGGGTGCCGCGCCGCGCGTACGGCCGCCCCGGCTCGCCCTCGGACCGCTCTACACGGCGTCTATACATGCGG
>NZ_JBPQTV010000433.1:0-4446 GCF_051386515.1 Streptomyces sp. URMC 123
GGCACCGGGGGGCCGGGGCGGGCGTCCCGGAGGGTGTTCTCGGACTTACGGGCGGTCATACCGGCCAGCCTGCCCTCTCGCCCCGGCCGCCCGCCATGGGGTACATGGGTGGGTGGAAGTGGGGATATCCCCACCGCCGCCGCCGGACACGCTGCTCACCCCGGCGGTGGCAGGGCCTAGACTCCCGTGCGTACAGATCGAGGAAACCGAGTGAGGGGCGGACGTGCTGGAGCCGACCGTACACACGGCACCTGTCCAGACGCCGGTCCAGGCACCCGTACCCATGGCGGCGGAGTACTTCCAGAGCTACTCGGTCGTCGGCCTGCTCGCCGTCGTCGGTGTGCTGTTCGTCGCCGTGGCCTTCGGGGCCGGGCGGCTGCTGCGCCCGGTCGTGCCCACGCCGGAGAAGCTGCTGACGTACGAGTGCGGCGTCGACCCCGTCGGCGAGGGCTGGGCCCACACCCAGGTCCGCTACTACGTCTACGCCTTTCTGTACGTGATCTTCGCGGTGGACTCGATCTTCCTGTTCCCGTGGGCGACGGTCTTTGCCGCCCCCGGCTACGGCGGTACGACACTGGTGGAGATGTTCATCTTCCTCGGCTTCCTCGCCGTGGGCCTGCTGTACGCATGGAAGAAGGGCGTCCTGGAATGGACGTGACACCGCCTCCCGCCGCCGGGAACGGCCCCGCCGCGCGGCCCGCCGGCCCCGCGACGCCGGCCGCTCCGGCGCCCGCGCCCGTGTCCCTCCCGGAGCCCGTGCGGCTCCCGGCCGAGGGCAAGGGCCGGCTGGGCCCGCTCGCCCGGCTGGCCCCCGAACCCATGAAGGTGGTCCTGAACTGGGGCCGCCGCTACAGCCTGTGGGTCTTCAACTTCGGCCTCGCCTGCTGCGCCATCGAGTTCATCGCGGCGTCCATGGCCCGGCACGACTTCATCCGCCTCGGCGTGATCCCCTTCGCGCCCGGCCCGCGCCAGGCCGACCTGATGGTCGTCTCCGGCACGGTCACGGACAAGATGGCCCCCGCGGTGAAGCGGCTCTACGAGCAGATGCCGGAGCCGAAGTACGTGATCTCCTTCGGCGCCTGCTCGAACTGCGGCGGGCCCTACTGGGACTCGTACTCGGTCACCAAGGGCGTCGACCAGATCATCCCGGTCGATGTGTACGTGCCCGGCTGCCCGCCGCGGCCCGAGGCGCTGCTCCAGGGCATCCTCAAGCTCCAGGAGAAGATCGCGCGCGAGTCGCTCGCGGAGCGGTACGGCTCCGGTGCGGGTGGTGCGGCTGGTGCGGGGGGCACCGGGCGGCGCCCCTCGGCCGCGGCCCTGCGCAGCCCGCTGGCCGCCGCGCCCGCGCCGGCCCCGGAGGAGAACCCCCGATGACCGGCCCCATGGACCCGGACGAGGTCACGCCCGTGCCGAACTCCCTGCCGGGCGGCGACACGACCCCCGACACGGCGGGTGCCGAGGAGGCGCCGGTGGGCTGGCTGCCGCGCGCCGCCGGAGCGCTCTTCGGCGACGGCGCGCGCGCCGAGGAGACGTACGGCCTGCTCACCGTGGACGTCCCCGCCGAGGCGTGGATCGCCGCGCTCGGGACGGCGCGGGACACGCTCGGCTGCACCTACTTCGACTGGCTGAGCGCCGTCGACGAGCCCGGCACCGGCTTCCGCGTGGCTGCCCACGTCGTCGCGCTGCCGCACCCCGACCGCAGCGGTACGGGGCCGGCCGACGCGGGCACCGTACGCCGGCTGCTGCTCCGTACGACCGTGCCGCACGACGCCCCCGCGCTGCCCACCGCCACCGGCGTCTACGCCGGCGCGGCCTGGCACGAGCGCGAGACGCACGAGATGTTCGGCGTCGACTTCACCGGCCACCCCGGCCTCGCGCCCCTGCTGCTGCCCGAGGGCTTCGAGGGGCACCCCCTGCGCAAGGACTTCGTCCTGGCGGCCCGCGTCGCCAAGGCGTGGCCGGGCGCCAAGGAGCCGGGGGAGTCCGAGGGCGGCGGGCCCAAGCGCCGCCAGATGCTGCCGCCGGGCGTGCCCGACCCCAACGAGTGGGGCCCGCTCAAGGGCCAGCTGCCGCCCGCGCCCGCGCGCCCGGCGCGCGGCGCCAGGGCGGCGGCGGGAGCCGGCGCGGCGGGCGACCGCCCGGTGCGCCGCGCCCGCACGGCGGCCGCGGGCTCCGCGAGCCAGCAGCCGACAGCGCCGACCGGGCCCGAGCGCCCGGCCCGGCGCGCCCGCAGCGCGAGCGAGGGTTCGGCGAGCCAGCAGCCGGCCGAGGCGGCCGGTACCGCGCCGACCGGGACCGATCGCCCGGTCCGGCGTGCTCGCAGCGCGAGCGAGGGCTCGGCGAGCCAGCAGCCGCCGACGGATACCGCCGCGCCGAGGCGCTCGCCCGACGCCCCCTGGCACAACCCCCGCCCGGCCTTCGAGGACGACGGCACGGACCGGGGAACGCCCGCGGCGCCGACCGCCGCCGAAGCGACCCCCGAACCGGCTCCCCGGGCCACCACGGGCCCCACCGCCGACGCGGACCAACAGCAGCAGCCTCCGCAAGCGGACAAGCCTGCGGAACCCGCAGAGCGGTCCGCGCAGGCGGAGCAGCCGGAGGCGCCCGCGCAGAGCGATGAGCCCGCCGAGGTGCCGCGCTCCGCGCAGGCGGCGGAGACTCCTGCGGCGAAGCCTGCGGAAGCCCCTGCCGAGCGTGGCGCGAGCCAGCCCGCGGAGGCGGTGCAACCGCAGGCGCCTGCGGAAAGCGACGAGCCTGCGGAAGCGCAGCGCCCCGCACCGGCGGTGCAACCCCAGCAGCCCGCGCGAACGGAACAGCCCGCCGAGGCGCCGCGCTCCGCGCGGGCGGAGCAACCACAGCAACCCACTCAAGCTCACGAACCCGCGGAGCGACCCGCGGAGCGGAAGCGCGAAGGAGGCGAGAACCCGTGAACGACGTCCTCGACGTCATCCTGCGGCTGCTCGCCGTCTTCGTCGCCTTCCTCGTGCTGCCGCTCGTCGTGGGCCAGACCGAGCACAAGGTGATGGCCCATATGCAGGGCCGCCTCGGCCCGATGTACGCGGGCGGCTTCCACGGCTGGGCCCAGCTCGTCGCCGACGGCGTGAAGTTCGCGCAGAAGGAGGACGTCGTCCCGGCCGGTGCCGACCGGCGGATCTTCCAGCTCGCGCCGGCCGTCGCGCTGCTGCCCTACCTGCTCGTGCTGCTGGCGATCCCGATCGGCCCGGGCGACGGCCTGGTCGGCCAGGTCCTGGACGCCGGCATCTTCTTCGTGCTCGCCGTGATGGGCGTCGGCGTCCTCGGCTCGCTGATGGCCGGCTGGGCCTCGGCCAACAAGTTCTCCCTGCTCGGCGGCCTGCGCACGGCCGCCCAGCTGCTCGCGTACGAGCTGCCGATGCTGCTCGCCGCCGCCTCCGTCGCGATGGCCGCCGGCACCGTCTCGCTGCCGGGAATCGTCGACGCGTTCCACTGGTGGTGGGTGCCCTGGCAGATCGTCGGCGGGCTGGTGTTCTTCACCGCCGGCCTGGCCGAGCTGCAGCGGCCGCCGTTCGACATGCCGGTCGCCGACTCCGAGATCATCTTCGGTGCGTACACCGAGTACACCGGTCTGCGGTTCGCGCTCTTCCTGCTGGCCGAGTACGCCGGCATCGTCGTGCTCTGCGGCCTGACCACCGTCCTCTTCCTGGGCGGCTGGCACGGCCCCTGGGGCGCCGACGGCCTCGGCTGGGTGTGGACCCTGCTGAAGACCGCGCTGCTCGCCTTCGTCGTCATCTGGCTGCGGGTGACCTACCCGCGGCTGCGCGAGGACCAGCTGCAGAAGCTGGCCTGGACGACCCTCATCCCGCTCGCTCTGGCCCAGATCGCCCTCACCGGCGTCGTCAAGGTGGTGATCTCGTAGTGGCCCCCATCCCCGGGTCCGGCCTGGCCAAGGGCCTGGCCGTCACCCTCCGTACGATGACGCGCCGGTCGCACACCGCCCAGTACCCCGACGTGCAGCCGGAGCTGCCGCCCCGCAGCCGGGGCGTGATCGCGCTGTTCGAGGAGAACTGCACGGTCTGCATGCTCTGCGCGCGCGAGTGCCCCGACTGGTGCATCTACATCGACTCCCACAAGGAGACGATGCCGCCCGCGGCCCCCGGTGGCCGCGAGCGCAGCCGCAACGTCCTCGACCGGTTCGCCATCGACTTCTCCCTCTGCATGTACTGCGGGATCTGCATCGAGGTGTGCCCGTTCGACGCGCTCTTCTGGTCCCCGGAGTTCGAGTACGCGGAGGAGGACATCCGCGACCTCACGCACGAGCGCGACAAGCTCCGTGAGTGGATGTGGACCGTGCCCGCGCCGCCCGCGCTGGAGGAGGGCGCGGAGGAGCCGAAGGAGATCGCCGCCGCCCGCAAGACCGCGGAGAAGCTCGCCGCGGCCCAGGCCGCCGAGGCCGAGGCGGGCCCCGCG
>NZ_JBPQTV010000434.1:0-4439 GCF_051386515.1 Streptomyces sp. URMC 123
ACCGGGGGCGCCGCCCCCACCGGGCCGGGCGCCGGGGCCGGCGGCGGCTCGGCGGTGCGCGCGGTGGGCACGCCGGGGGCGGGGGGCTCGGCGAGAGAGGCGTTGTAGGACACGAGCGGTTTCTCTTTCAACAGGAAGGCGAGCAGAGAGCCGAGGACAAGAACCGGCGCGAGATAGAGGAAGACACGGGGCATGGCCTCGGCGTAGGCCCGGACGTAGCCCTCGCGCAGCGCCGTGTCCATCGCGTACACCAGGTGCGGCGTGATGGATTCGGGCTCCGGCCGGTCGGCGCCCTCGGGGAGGTCCGAGGCGAGGCGCTCGGCGAGCCGGTGGCTGAAGAGCGTGCCGAAGACGGCCGCCCCGACGGCACCGCCGATCTGGCGGAAGTAGTTGTGGGCGCTGGTGGCCACGCCCAGGTCGGACGGGGGCACGGAGTTCTGCACGGCGACGATCAGCACGGGCAGCACGAGACCGATGCCCACGCCGAGCACCGCCATCCAGAGGCTGTAGGACACCCGGGGGGTGCCCGTCGAGAGCCGGGACAGCAGCCACAGCCCGGCGGCGGCCAGGGCGCAGCCGACCACCGGCAGGGCCTTGTAGCGGCCGGTGCGGGTGATCAGCCGACCGGAGAGGATGGAGGCGACCACGACGCCGCCCATCAAGGGCAGGATCAGCAGTCCCGACCGGGTGGCGCTGGCGCCGTAGACCATCTGGAGGAAGGTCGGCAGAAAACCGGCCGCGGTGAACAGCGCGACGCCCGTCGCGGCCCCGACGAGACCGGTGACGGTGAAGACGGAGTCCCTGAAGAGCCGCAGCGGCATGACGGGTTCGGGGACCAGGCTCTCCACCACGAGGAAGAGCAGAATCGTCCCGGCGGCGCCGGCGGCCAGCCCGAGGACGGTGCGGGAGGTCCAGGCGTACTCGCTGCCGCCCCAACTCGTCAGCAGCACCACGAAGGTGGAGGCCGCGGCGAGGAGCAGCGCGCCCAGCGGGTCGAGCCGCGGCCTGCCGTGCGGCCGGGGCAGCTTGAGCACGAACGCGACGACGCCCATCGCGAGCAGGCCGAGGGGGACGTTGGCGTGAAAGCACCAGCGCCAGGAGGCGTGGTCGGTGATGAGGCCGCCGAGCAGCGGGCCGGCCAGCGAGGCGAGCCCGAAGGCGGCGCCGATCAGGCCCATCCAGCGGCCGCGCTGCCGGGGCGGCACGATGTCCGCGACGATCGCCTGAACACCGATCAGCACCCCGCCCGCGCCGACGCCTTGGAGCGCGCGGCAGGCGATCAGCTGGTCCATGGTGCGCGCCCAGCCCGCCAGCGCGGAGCCGAGGACGAACACGGCGAGGGCGACCTGGAAAACGCTCTTGCGGCCGAGCAGATCGCCCAGTTTGCCGTGGAGCGGCATGGCGACCGTGGTGGCCAGCAGATAGGCGGTCACGGCCCAGGACATCCGGTCGAGGCCACGCAGATCACCGACGATCTCGGGGAGCGCGGTGGCCACGATGGTCTGGCCGAGGGCCGCGAGGAGCAGGGTCAGCATCAGCGCGGCGACGACGCAGCGCACCCGGCCGGGCCCGAGTCCGCCGGCGCCCGGGGCGCCGGCGGTGATGGAGGCCGCGGACGAGACGGGGACCGGCTCGCCGCTCGCCGTCACGGTGGTCACGCCCACGTGCTGCTCCCCTCGTCGCGCCTGCGCCGCCGCTCATTTCTCGCATTGCGCGACAACGACGAGCAAGCGCGACGAATCGCCGGGGGTGGGGAAAGCCGGACTTCTCAACTGCCGTGCCGGAAGCGCCCATCGGGCGCTCAACAGCACCTTTTGTCCTGTCCGGGGTGGGAACCAGCTATGCCCGCACCCCGGGGGAAACCACCCGATCCGGTGAGTGCCAAGCGCTCTCGAACGAGATATTCCGGATCGGGCGGGTCGGTCGGCGGCAGAGCCTCCCGGGCGGGGCCTACTTCTTTCCGACCTCGGCGGCGAGCCGGTCCAGCACCTGGTCGTAGATCCGGCCGAGCCCCTTGGGCGCGAAGGTCCGCTCGAAGAAGCCGCCGATGCCGCTCGCGCCGTCCCAGACCGTGGTGACCTGGACGCGCGCGGAGCCCTCGCCCGCCGGGGTCACGGTCCAGGTGGTGACCATCGAGGAGTTGCGGTCCTTCTCGACGAGCTGCCCGTCGCTGGGCTCCGAGACCTCCAGCAGACAGTCGCGCACCCGCTTGCTGGTGGCCTGGAGCTTCCAGTGGACGAGGGTGCCCTCCCCGTCGCCCCCCTCCCGCACCTCGTACTCGCTGAAGTGCTCGGGGAGCAGCTTGGCGCGGGTGCCGCTGTAGTCGGCGAGAGCGTCGAACACCTCTTCGGGGTTCGCCGCGATGATCCGCTCCGTCGTGGCCTCGACCTGCGCCATTGTCTTCTCCTCCAGTGAATCGGGGGGCCTGCGGGATGTGCGGGCCAAGCCAACCACCGCGTACGGGTGCGGCCAAAATCGGACCCTGGCCGATATCGTTCGAATCTCTGTTCTAATAGAAGCGGACGAGAGGAGACGTCATGCGCTGGGAGCGGCTGAGCGGGGACGGGAGCGGGGCGCCGCCCGCGCTCTTCGGCACCGACGCGGTGACCCGCACGTTCGACACCCCCGAGTTCCGGGGCGTCACCTTTCACGAGATCCGTGCGAAGTCGATCGTCAACCGGGTGCCGGGGGCCGCGCGCGTGCCGTTCGCCTGGACGGTGAACCCGTACCGGGGCTGCACCCACGCCTGTGTCTACTGCTTCGCCCGCAGGACCCACGCCTATCTCGACCTCGACACCGGCGCCGGCTTCGACTCGCAGATCGTGGTGAAGGTCAACGCGCCCGAGCTGCTCCGCCAGGAGCTCGCGGCGCCGCGGTGGCGGGGCGAGCACATCGCCATGGGCACCAATGTGGACTGCTACCAGCGCGCGGAGGGCCGCTATCGGCTCATGCCGGGCATCATCGCGGCGCTGCGCGACCACGCCAACCCGTTCTCGATCCTCACCAAGGGCACCCTGATCCTGCGCGACCTGGACCTGCTGTGCGAGGCGGCCGCGGTGACCGAGGTCGGCGCCAGCGTCTCGGTGGGCTTCCTCGACCGGGAGCTGTGGCGCACGGTCGAGCCCGGCACGCCCTCACCCGAGCGCCGTCTGGACGTCTGCCGCACCCTCAACGACCACGGCATCGGCTGCGCGGTGCTGATGGCCCCGGTCGTGCCCTTCCTCGGCGACTCCCCCGCCGAGCTGCGGGCCACGGTCCGGGCGATCGCGGCCGCCGGGGCGACCTCGGTGACGCCGATCGCCCTCCATCTGCGGCCCGGCGCGCGGGAGTGGTTCATGGCCTGGCTGGCAGCGCACCACCCGCACCTGGTGCGGCGCTACGAGGCGCTGTACGCCGACGGGGCCTACGCGCCCGCCTGGTACCAGCGGCGGATCACCGAGCAGGTGCGGCGGTACGCCGAGGAGTTCGGCATCGGTTCCGCCCGCTCCGGAGCCGCGCGCCGCGTCCGGCCGCCGGAGCGGCGCGAGGAGGCCGCCGCGCCCGAGGCCCGCACGGGGGCCTCCGAACCGACCCAGCTGACGTTGCTCTGAGGGCCGCCGCCACGGGGCCGGGAAACCGGCCAGGGAACCCGGCGGCCCGGAGCCGGCCGGGGCCCCGGCGAGGGAGCCGGTCGGTCAGAGGGCCGGTCGGGCCACGGAGAAGCGGAGCTCGGGCCGCTCCCAGGCGACCGCGGGCGGCGCGGCCGGCGCGGTGCCCACGCGCCGCGCGCCGAGCCGCCGGTAGAACGATTCCGCGGGCGGGTGCGAGACCACGCGCACGCCCTCCAGCCCCGCGGCGCGCGCCCGCTCCAGCATGTGCTCGACGAGCCGCCGCCCGATGCCCAGCCCCTGCGCCGCGTCGGCCACGAACATCAGGTCCAGCTCGGCGGCCTCGCGCAGCAGGGCGTAGAACCCGAGCACCCGCCCCTCGTCGTCCACCGCGACGAAGACGTCGTGGTGGAGTATGTAGTCGGGGCCGACCCGATAGCCGGCGACCATCGCGGCGTAGTGCCCCGAGTACGCCCCCGAGGTCCGCACCAGCCGCGTCAGCCGCTTGGCGTCGGACTCCACGGCCCGTCTGATCACCGTTCCCATGGTCGCAGTATAGGAGTGCACCCGCAGAGCGCTCATTACACCCGGTCATGGCACCCACCCGGTGCGTCACTCCCGCTGGGTGACGCGGGCCAGGGCCGCGTCGGCCGCGGCGCGCAGCCGCGGGTGGTCGCGCGCCGCCGTGAGCACCGGCACGGCCCGCCGGTCGCGCAGCGCCCCCAGCCCCTCCACACAGGCCAGCGCGACCCGCCAGTAGGGGTCGTGCGGCACCAGCAGCCGCTCCAGCGTGGCGATCAGCGCGGGCACCGACTCCGGGGCGCGCAGCGCGATCAGCAGCCGCACCGGGTG
>NZ_JBPQTV010000435.1:0-4355 GCF_051386515.1 Streptomyces sp. URMC 123
CCCCCCCCCCCCCCCCCCCCCCCCCCCCCCCCCCCCCCCGCCGCCACGGGCCCTACCGGCACGGGGTCCGCCGGCACGGGCCCCGGCGGTACGGGCCCCACCGGCACGGGCCCCGCCGGCACGGGGACCGCCGCCAACGGCCCCACCGGCACGAGCCCCACCGGCACGGGCCCCGCCGGGGCCGGGCCCGGTGCGCCCGGTGGCTCGAGCGGCCCCGGTGCCCCCGGCGGCTCCAGCGGCTCCAGCGGCCTCGACGACGCGGGGGCCCCCGGCGGCGCGGGCGGCCCCGGCGCCGCCGGCGGTCCTGGCGCCTCCAGCCGCCCCGGCGGCAGCGGCTCCGCCGCGCCCGGCGGGCCCGGCGGCGCCGGAGACGCTCAGGACGCGTAGCGCATGGGCCGCTCCCCGGCCGGCCGCACCTCGCTCGCCCGCGCCAGCGCAGCCACCGCGTGCGCGGCCGACGCCAGCGTCACATGGCGGTGCCAGCCGCTGAACGAACGGCCCGCGAAGTCACGGATGCCCACCTGGTCGGCGATCTCCGTGAAGTCCCGGTCCACCCGCTGCATCAGCCGGCTCAGCCGCACCAGCGCGGCCGGCTGCACGCCCATCATGTCGGTGAGCCACAGCTCCGTCGCCCCGCGCCGGCCCGGCTCGCCGATGCCCAGCAGCAGCAGCTCGCCGCGGCGCTGGGCCGGGCCCCGGTCCGCCAGCCGGGGCGGCCGGACCGGCTGACCCGTCCGCGAGGGCACCCGTACCCGTACGGCCGCGGCCAGCGTCGACCGCAGCCCGCCGCCGGCGCGCGCGTCCGACCAAACCACCGGCCGCCGCATGTCCCGGGCCAGCCCCATGATCTGGTGCGCGGGCAGCGCCTCGCCGCCGGAGGCGGGCAGCGCCCGGTCCACCACCGACAGCCGCAGGGTGCTGCTCACCCGGATCAGCATCGGCACCCCGGCCGCGCCGAGCCGGCGGGCCGTGGTGACGGCGCAGCCCTCGCGGGCGTCCAGCACCACCGGCCGGATCGGCAGCTGCCAGTCCGACATCATGCCCAGGTACGCCTCCACCGCGCAGTCGCCGAGGGACTCCTCGGCGACCCCGTCCGGGATCGACGCCCTGCTCCGCCGGCCGCTGTCCTCCAGCCAGGCCCCGGAGAGGTGGAGCCGCCAGTTGACCGGCGCACACAGGTCCTCCGAGGCGGACCAGACGCCGATCGCCTGCTGGGCGTTGAGCACCTGTCCCAGGTCCGGGAAGAAGCGCCGGTCCACCCCGACGGAGTTCTCCCCCGCCTTGGGGATGACCATCGGGCGCACCACCCACGCCTGGGGCGGTGCGATCCGCGCCAGGTGCTGGGCCAGCGCCCGCCGCACCGGTGTCCAGTCCCAGGTGGAACTGGAGATGAAGTGGTGCAGGCTCTGTTCCGTGGCGTGCCCCCCGATGAGGGCCGCGATGTTCCGTATCGACTTGCGCCCCGGGGCGCCGAGCAGCCCCCGGATGTAGTCCATGCCCTTCCTGCGCTGGTCGCTGCGCGGCAGCGTGCCGAACAGCCCCGCGCACAGCTCCGCCAGCACCACGTCGTGGGCGCTGACCTGTGCCGGTGCGTGTGCCTGCCTCTTGTCCCCCGTAAACAGGGCAACACCACTCATGGAAATCCCCACTTCGGCTAGACCGACAGCCGTTGCCGTTCCTCCTTCAACGGTGCGGTCGCGCGGTGCGGGTGGCCAGGAGCGCAGAACACACGGCTGGGGGTCGCGAACGGTGGCCCAACCACCACGGGGGCGCGGCGCGCGGGCGGCCGGCGGGCCGCGGATCGCCACCGGCGGCGCGGGGTGTGGTCCGGCCAGCGCCCGGCGGGGCGGATACGGTGGTCCGTCCCCCTGGACCTCCGTTCACCGGGGAGAGTCTCGGAAACTCGCTCCGGACATGACACGGGCACATACGTGAGGGTTGACGGAGCCCGCGCACAAAAAAATGGGGGCGGGGAGCCTCGCTCCCCGCCCCCACCGCGCCGCGTCGCGTCAGACGCCGATCGCCCCGCCGTCACGGCGCCACACGCTCACCACGGACGGCCGGGTGATCTTCCCCGGGCCGTCGGGCCAGGTCGACGCCGGCTTCTCCACGGACGCCCCGTCCACCTCACCCGGGTGCTGCACGGCGACCAGCACCCGCCGCTCCTGCACGATGGGCCCGCAGGTCTCCGCCCCGGTGGGCACCGTCAGGAACTGCTTGACCTCGCCGCGGTTCGGCCCGGTCGTGGCGACGCCGAAGAGCCCGTCGTGGCTGCCGAGCGCGTTGCCGTCCGTGGAGATCCACAGGTTGCCGTGCGGGTCGAAGGTGACGTTGTCCGGGCAGGAGATCGGGCTGACCTTCTCCTTGGGGAAGCCCGCGAAGTACGTGGCGGGGTCCTCGGGGTCGCCGCAGACCAGGAAGAGCCGCCACGCGAAGCGGTCGGCCGCCGGGTCGTCCCAGTGCTCGGCCAGCTCCAGCACCTGCCCGTGCTTGTTGGCGTTGCGCGGGTTGGCCTCGTCCGCGCCCGCCTTGCCGGCCGCGCCGCGGTCCTTGTTGTTGGTGAGCGCCACGTACACCCGGCCGGTGCGCGGGCTGGGCTCGATGTCCTCGGGCCGGTCCATCTTGGTGGCGCCCACCTTGTCCGCGGCGACGCGGGTGTAGACGTACACCTCCTCGGCCGTCATCCCCGGCACGTACGAGGTGGAGCCGGAGGCCAGCTTGATCCACTCGCCGCTGCCGTCGAACTCGCCGTCGACGGGGTGCTTGCCGCTGCCGTCGATCTGGTCGGCCGGGCTGTCGCCGGTGAGCCGGGCGACGTAGAGGGTGCCCTCGTCCAGCAGCGTCAGGTTGTGCTCCCGGGCGGCCCGGCCGCCGCCCTTCTTCATGCGCCGGGCGGAGACGAACTTGTAGAAGTAGTCGAACCGCTCGTCGTCGCCCATGTAGACCACCGGGCGGCCGTCGGCCGTCAGCCGCGGCTGGGCGGCCTCGTGCTTGAAGCGGCCGAGCGCGGTGCGCTTGCGCGGCGTGGAGTCGGGGTCGTGCGGGTCGAGCTCGACGACCCAGCCGAAGCGGTTCGGCTCGTTGGGCTCCCGCGCGATGTCGAAGCGCCGGTCGAACCGCTCCCACTTGCGCTCGGTGGCCCCCTTGTTCAGGCCGTATCGCTTGAGCCGGGCGGCCGCGACCGGGTCGGTCACGGTGTTGCCGTTCGCGAAGTACTGGTCGATGTTCTCCTCGCCGTGGAGGGTGGTGCCCCACGGGGTGGTGCCGCCGGCGCAGTTGTTGAGCGTGCCGAGGACGGTGGTGCCGGCCGGGTCCGCGGAGGTGCGCAGCAGGGGGCTGCCGGCCGCCGGGCCGGTGATCCGGAACGGGGTGGTGGCGGTGATACGGCGATTGAGCGGGTGCCGGTTCACGGCGGTCAGCCGGCCGCTCCACCACTCCTCCTGCACGACCACCACGGACAGGCCGTGCGCGGCCCAGGCGATCTCGACCTGCTCGCGGGTGGGGTTGTTCGCGTCGTACTTCGCGAACATCAGCATCTCGTCGGTGTACTCGTGGTTGGCCACGAGCAGATACCGGCCGTGCTCGCCGGGCAGCGGCAGCAGGCTGAGGAAGTCGTTGTTGTAGCCGAACTGGCCGGCCTGGGCCTTGGCCGACTGCTTGTTCGCGTCGAAGGCGGGCGCGCCCCGCAGGATCGGGTCGCCCCAGCGGATCACGACATTCTGCGCGTAACCGACGGGGACGGTGACGGCGTCCCTGGTGTTGGGCGTCACGGGGGTGAAGCGCAGGCCGCGGGCGCCCCGGTCGGCGCCGTTCCGGGCGGCGGCCGCGGCGGCCCTGTCGGCGCCGGAGGCGTTCTCGGCGGCCTCGGCGGCGGACGCGGTGGGCGCCCCGCGCAGCGCGGCGGCCCCGGCGGCCGTGGCCACGGTCACCACGGCGCCGGCGCGCAGCACGTTGCGGCGGGAGAGGACACCGGCTATGACGTCACCGACATAGGCGTTGTCGCTGGTGTTCGGCACCTCGTGGAAGCAGGCGTCACCGCAGCGGAAGCGGCAGGTCATGGCGGACCGTCCGCCCGGGTGCGTACTGATCAGCGGCAGGAGTCTGCGCACGACTTCTTTCCTCCGTATGGGCTTTCCCCGGCGCGGCGTGCGCCGACATGAATGTCGGATGATGTCCGGCGGCGACGCTAGGGCGGAAGATCCGCGCATTGGCGGACGGCGGGTGAACGTACGGTGAAGTCCGCGCGTACGTGAAGTCCGGGGCGCCGTCGGGTCCTTCGGCGGCCTCTGCGGGGGCGGCCTCCACCGGGGTGGCCTGTACGGCGGTGGGCCGCGCCGCGGTGGTCTCCGTGGCGG
>NZ_JBPQTV010000436.1:0-4339 GCF_051386515.1 Streptomyces sp. URMC 123
TTCCCGGCCGCTGGGCCGGGGGTGGGCGCCGCGGTCGCGGCGGCGGGCGCCGTGGCCGTACGGGTCGCGTCCGGGGCGAGCGCCGTCGTACGGTCCCCCTTCGGCCGGGCTCCCCGGCCGCGCTCGCCCCGCTGCCCCCGCTGGCGGCGCTCGCGGGCCAGGGCCACCAGGAACGCGACGGTCTGGGTGGCGGTGCGGCCGCGCTGCCCCAGCGCCGGGACCTCGTCCGGCTCGCAGACGACCTCGATCAGATGCGGGCCGGGCTCGGCGTGCGCGCGGCGCAGCGCGCCGGTCAACTCCTCGGGCGTGGCGGCGCGATGGGCGCGCACCCCCCAGGCGCGGGCCGTCTCGGCGATGTCGCCGTTGTGCAGGGCGCAGGAGTCCTCGGGCCAGCCCATGATCTCCTGCTCGAACCGGACGGCGCCGAGCCGGCGGTTGTTGAAGACGAGGACGACGACATGGTCCTCGGTCGCGGCCAGGGTGCCCAGCTCGCTCATCGTGATGGCGAGCCCGCCGTCCCCGACGGCGGCTATCACCGGCCGGCCGCCGCTGAGCGGGGCCACGGCCAGCGCCGCCGGGAGCGCGAAGCCCATGGTGGCGAAGGAGCTGGTCCAGACGAACCGCTGCCGCCCGCGCAGATAGCGGTACATCCAGAAGGTCACGAGCCCCACGTCGACCGTGACCACGTACGGGTCGCGCTCGCCGAACTCGTCCAGCACGGCCAGCGGGACCGCGGACTGCTCGACGCTGCCGGTCCGGGGGTAGGGGAGGGAGGTGGTCCGGCGGAACCAGGCCGCGTACTCCTCCTGGCGCTCGCGCAGGAAGCGGGCCCTGGTGCCGGTGCCGGTGCCCGCGCCCGTACGCGCGCCGGCGCTCGTATCCGTACGCGCGCCCATGCCCGTACGCGTGCCCGTGCCCGTGTCCGTACGCGCGCCCGTACGGGCCGCCGACACGAGCGCCACCAGCTCCTCCAGCGTGGGCCGGACGCTGCCGTGCAGGGCCACGGCCACCCGGTCGGAGGCGCCCAGCGCGGTGAGGTCGCTGTCGACCTGCACCATGGCGAAGTCGCCGGGCATGTCGAAGGCGGAGGAGCCCCGGGCGGACACGCCGAGGGAGAGCAGGACGTCGCAGCCGCGCAGCGTGGAGTCGGCCGACCGGTGCCCGGAGGAGCCGATGCCGCCCACGTAGTGCGGATGGGAGCCGTCCACGGCGTCCCGGCCCGGCATGGTGGTGACGATCGGCGCCTGGAGCAGCTCGGCCAGCGCCTCCACGAGGTGGCCGCTGCCCTGCGCGCCGCGGCCGGCGAGGATGGCCGGCCGGCGGGCGCCGATCAGCCGCCCGGCCGCGGCGGCGAGCGCGTCCCGGGGCGGGACCAGGACCGGTGGCGGCTCGATCGCCGGGAGGGTGACGGCGGCGGTGCCGTGGTCCTCCCCGAGGCCGAGGCCCTTCCCGAGCGGCTCCGCGAACGCCTCCGCGGTGATCTCCAGCAGGCATACGCCGCCCGACTCGGCCGTCTCGGCGACGAGCCGCGCCGCTCCGGCCAGCGCCTCGGCGCCGTCCACGCGATGGGCGCGCGCGAAGCCGCCGAACAGCCGGCGGCCGTCCACCGGGCCGGGCGCGGCGCCGACCGCGACGACCACCAGGGCCGCGTGGTCGTAGGCCGCGTCGTACGCGCCGTTGACCTGGAGCAACAGCTCCGCGGCGGAGGCGACCACGGCCACCCCCGGCGCCCGCGAGAACTTGGCGTCGGCGGAGGCCATCATCGCCGGGGACTCGGTGTGCCGGGCCGTGCTCACGGTCAGCCCCGCGGCGCGCAGCGCCTCGGCCATCGCCGCCGAGCCGTGGCCGCGGGAGCGGTAGGCCCGTTGGGCGCCCGCGGCGGCCAGCAGACGGGCGACGTGGCCCCCCACGGTGTCCGGCCCGGGAGCGGTGCCGGTCGCGGCAGCGGTTACGGGGGTGAGTTCGGTTACGGGTGCGGGGTCCGATTCGGGCGCGGGTACGAGCGTGGGCGCGGGCGCGTTTCCTGAGCGCGCGTCCCCGGCGTGCGCGCCGGCGGGAAGGGACAGCACCAGCGCCCCGCCGCCCGCGGACCGCAGCACCTCCGCGGCCTCCTCCGGCCCACCGGCCCGTACCGACCGCAGCCCCACGGCCCGCGCCATCCGGTCGATGTCCACCCCGCCCGGCGCGTCCAGGCAGACCACCGTCACCGGCAGGTCGAGAGCGGCGAGCGTGGTCAGTTCCGCGGCGAAGTCCTCGATCAGCAGCGCGTCCGTCACCGCCACCACCGGTCGCCGGGGGGCGGCGAGGGCGGCGCCGATCGCCGCCGGCAGCGCGTACCCGCGTGCCCCGAGCGCGAAGGAGGCGCACAGGAGCCGCCCGGCCGGCCGCAGCGCGGTGAACGCCTCGTCCAGCAGGACCCCGCTCTCCAGGGTGATCACCGCGTCGTCGGGCAGGGCCGCGTCGAGCGCGTCCCACACCGGGCGGTGGGCGGGGGGCGCCCCCAGCAGCCGGGGGAGCGCGCCCATCGCCTCCGCGCCGACCGCCTTCGCGCCGGCCGCCCCCGTACCGCTCGCCTCCGTACCGATCCGCTCCGCCACGCCGGTGAGCAGGTCCTCCAGCTCTCCCAGCACCCGGAGCCAGCCGGCGGGCTTGGGGGTGGGCGACTCCTCGGGCGGGCCGATGTGGACGACCCGCGGGTGGTCGCCCACCAGGCCCCGGGCCGTCTCCGTCAGGCTGCCCAGCACCAGGACGGCGGGCGCCGACCGGAGCGCCTCGGCCACGCCGTCCCGGTTGCGCTCCAGCACGCGGACCAGCCGGCCGCCGGCCTCCCGGCCTTCCCCGTTCGCCTCGCCCCGCTCGGGGACGCAGCGGTGGCCCTGCGGGGTGACCAGCACCGGGCAGTCGGCCCGCTCGGCCAGCTTCCACAGCGCCGGCACCGGAGCGTCGACGGAGGCGACCAGGACACAGAAGCCGGCCTCCGCCAGCCGGGCCCCGGCGGCGGACACCGCCGCCTTGTCATCGGCCCGCGCCGGCCGGGGGAGTGCGGTCGGCGCGGGCCTGCGCCCGGTCACGGGCGCGGTCAGGGTGGTCGAGCACAGCGCCAGGTGGGAGGGGCCGCGCAGCAGCAGGCTCTCCCGTACGACCTGGCGCAGCAGCGGGGTCTGCGCGGGCACGGTGACGGTGTGGTTGCGCAGGACGGCCCCGTCGAACAGGGCAGGGCTGTCCACCTCCTGGAACGTGCGCAGGCCGAGCTGCTCCGCGGGCACCTGCCCGGTCAGCGCCAGGAACGGCGCCCGGTCGGCGCGGGCGTCGTACGCGCCGAGGGCGAGGTGCGTCGCCCCCGGCCCCGCGGTGCCCGCGCACACCCCCAGGCGGCCGGACACCTTCGCGTACGCCGACGCCATCAGGGCGCCCGCGCCCTCGTGCCGGACGGGCACGAACCGGACCCCGGGGTGCCGTCGTACGGCGTCCACCAGGGGGTTCACCGACTCGGCCGCCATGCCGAAGACCGCCCGGGCGCCGGCCCGGGCCAG
Organism: Streptomyces sp. URMC 123; assembly: GCF_051386515.1. NCBI lineage: Bacteria > Bacillati > Actinomycetota > Actinomycetes > Kitasatosporales > Streptomycetaceae > Streptomyces > Streptomyces sp. URMC 123. The sequence continues at coordinate 3,534 of NZ_JBPQTV010000436.1, forward strand.
CTCCGCCACCAGCGCGTCGGCGAATCGGGGGCGGCCCAGCACCTCGGCGTAGATGTGCTTGTTCACCTGCATCGGTTGCCTCCGGTCGCATCGGGTGCGATGGGGGTGGCGGAGGGGTCCTCGGCCCGGGCGAGGTGCAGCCGGGCGATTCCTCCGGTGAGCGGTAGATGGCGGTGGCCGGTCAGCCCCGCGGACGCGAACAGGGCCCGGATCGACTCGACCCCGCGGTAGCCGACGATCTCGTCGCGCAGATGGGCGTAGGCGCCCGCCCGACGGGACCGCCCCAGCAGGGCGAACAGGCCGAGGCCGGCGAGGTAGAGCCGGCGGGCCACGGGGCCGTCGGGCACGGAGAGCTCCAGCAGCAGGAGCGCTCCGCCGGGGCGCAGCACGCGCCGCATCTCCCGGACGGCCCGTTGGCGGTCGGGCAGGTCGTCGATCGCGAAGGCGACACAGACGGCGTCGAAGTGGTGGTCGGGGAAGGGCAGGCGCTCGGCGCCGGCGAGCACGAGGTGGCAGCGGCCGGCCGCGATCTCGGGGCGGAGGCGCTTGCGGGCCACGGCGAGCATGGAGGTGTTGATGTCGCAGCCGACGACATGGATCGTGCGGTTCCGGCGGAGCAACGCCCGGGCGAGGGCGCCGGTGCCGGTGGCCACGTCGAGCACGCGGGCGCCGTCGGGCAGTCCGGCGGCGGTGGCCGTACGGCGGCGCCAGGAGCGGTCGAAGCCCAGGCTGAAGAGGGAGTTGAGGCTGTCGTAGTACGGCGCGACGCGGTGGAAGAGCTGTTGGGGGGTGCGGGGGCGCTCGGG